>JAVEUY010000134.1:0-7051 GCA_034005315.1 Ignavibacteriaceae bacterium
ACCAGAGCTATGAAAAATATTACTCAGATAAAAACCTCACTGAAGAAAAGCGGAGTTTATTTCCACTTGAAAGCACAGGAATCTGGACAGAGTTAAGTCCGCGAGTACCGAGAGTTACCTATTTGGGTGTTCATTTTACAGATTCTAACACAGGGTGGATTGCAGGAAACCTTGGCGCACTGATAAAAACAACTGATGGAGGAGAAAGCTGGACTATAAGTCAAACAAATACAAACACACTTCTTCTAAAAGTTCATTCCTTTAACGGACAAACAGTAATTGCTACAGGATATGATGGAATGATACTCCGTTCAACTGATGGAGGAGAAACTTTTACACAAATAATGAGCGGTGTTACTTCTGATTTGTGGGGTGTGCAGATGTTAAACGATACCGTTGGATTTGTTTGCGGATTAAACCAGACATTACTAAAGACAACAGATGCAGGACAAAGCTGGCAGCCGGTTAATGCCGGATTAAACGAACATTACTGGGCAATAGATTTTCTGCCTGCCCCTTTGGGGAATGAACAGTATGGAATAATTGCCTGCGGAGGAGGAAAAGTCTTAAGAACAAATGATGGAGGAAACTCGTGGATACAGGTGCAGGCAGGCGATGCAAGTGATTTATATTCAATAGATATAATAGACCCGCTGCACATAGCAGCAGCAGGTTACTTAGGAAAGACAGTTTACAGCAGTGATGGTGGATTAAGCTGGGTGCAGAATGCAGCAGTGCAGCACAATGAACTTAACAGTATAAGGTTTATTAATGCAGATACGGGCTATACAGTAGGCACTTATGGCGGAGAGAGTTGGGGAATAAGAAAAACAACCAACAAGGGATTAAGCTGGTTTACTCCGGCATCACCAAATTTAAGTGAGTGGGAACTTGCCCTTTTGCCCGATGATGTGGGTTACTCAGTAGGAAGCAACTTAATGATAAACAAGACCACAGAAGGTTATGATAACTGGAAAGGAATGTTCTTTAACGCAAATCTTGTAGATGTTTTCTTTACAGATGAGTTAACAGGTTATACAGCAGATGGAAGATACATAGGCGGACCAGTTTATAAAACTACAGATGGTGGTTATAGATGGTTTGGATTGCCGAACTTTCCCCGTAATGTATTTACCTCTACGTTAAGATGTGTAACCTTTACAGACAGTGTAACGGGTTTTGCAGGCAGTGCTCCGGCAAGGATAGTAAAAACGACCGATGCAGGTGAAAGCTGGTATATTGTAAACAGGACCGGGCTTACAGATACAATTGGTTTGATAAATAAAATTTATTTTATAAACAAAACAACCGGCTGGGCAGTAACAACGAGAGGCGGAATACTTAAAACTACAGATTCAGGCGAAAACTGGTTTGCACAATTGAATGCAGGTATCTCGGTTGTTTTTTCAAGTGTTTATTTTGTTGATTCATTAAATGGATGGACTGCAAACTCAAGTGCAAGACCATATAAGACAACTGATGGGGGAAATAATTGGATTCAGCAAACTAATCTAAATTTCTTTGATTCAAATGACATTTTCTTTAATAACTTTAATAATGGTCTTATTATTTCATCAAACTCTTATTTATATAAAACAAGTAATTCAGGAAGCACTTGGATTTTAATATTAAATTCGGGGAATATAATTAGAAATTTTGGATGGTTATTTGCTCAGCATGGATTAATAATGGGTAATACAATTTATGAAACTATTGATAGCGGAAACACTTGGCAGGAAATTTTAGAATTAAGAAATATTGGTTTAAGAAGACTTCATTCGCCTAAAAATAATATTGGTTTTTTAGTAGGATATACAGGTTTGGTTTATAGATATATTGATACTACCATAGTACCAGTTGAATTGATTTCATTTGATTCAGTTGTAGAAGATAATCTTGTTACTTTAAGATGGTTCACTTCATCAGAAACAAATAATTATGGTTTTGAGATCTTAAGGTCTGAAGATAAGATTAACTGGAAGAAGATTGCATTTGTAAAAGGCAAAGGAACAACTACTGAAACCCAAAGCTATACTGTAAATGATGAAATATCAGAATCCAATTCATATTACTATCAATTAAAACAAATAGATTACAATGGAACTATACAATTTAGTAAAATTATAGAGGTAAAAGTTGTTATTAAATTAAACTTCGCTTTACATCAGAATTATCCTAATCCGTTTAATCCATTAACTAAAATAGAGTGGCAAACTCCCTTTGCAGGTTTTAATGTTATTAAAATATATGACGTATTGGGCAGCGAAGTAAAAACGCTGGTTGATTAATTTCTTGAAGCAGGCAAACACTCAATATATTTTATTGCAAGCGGATTATCAAGTGGTATATATTTTTATAAATTAAATGCAGGAGATTTTGTATCGGTAAAAAAAATGTTGCTGATGAAATAAAAATCTAATCCCAAAGTCAGTTTAACGAGTTGTTTCTAAAAAAAATTAAACAGACACACTGAGCTGCCTGCCTCGCTCTGCATAGGGAGAAATTTGAGTTAACTGTAAAAATACCGTCTTCGATAAACTCAGACTGACAAAATAGACTTTTGCAAAAGACACTAACTAAAGCCCGGAATTTTTCAAAAGAGAAAAGTCTTCTTAATTCAAAAGGCGGACATTAAAGCCCGCCTTTTTGTTTTGCACTTGTTTATTTTAAAGATCATCAAAAGATTGTAGAAGACAATTAAATGATTTTATGAAAAAAATATTTTTATTAATAATTCTTTTAAGCTTTTCAAACTTAGCTCAGAATCAGGACTTTGATTCCCGCGTTAATGATGGAATCAAACAAATATATAACATCAAGTTTAGTGAAGCCGAAAAAACATTTCGTTCTGTAATGGCTGATTATCCGCAGCATCCGGCAGGCAGATTTTTTCTGGCAATGATAGATTGGTGGAAAATTACGCTCGATCAGGATAATGAATCTTATGATGAAATATTTTTCCAGAAACTTGAAGATGTTATTTATCAGTGTGATCAGATATTAAAAAAGAATCCTGAGGATGTTGACGCACTTTTTTTCAAAGGCGGTGCAATAGGTTTCCGCGGCAGATTAAGAGCATTGCGTGAAAGCTGGTTAAAAGCCGCTGATGATGGAAGAGAAGCTTTGCCGATTGTTGAAGAAGCATCTTTACTTGCTCCTGATAATATGGATGTGCAGTTGGGATTTGGAATTTATAATTACTATGCAGATGTAATCCCAAATGAATATCCGCTGATAAAACCTTTAATGATATTTTTCCCGGGTGGTGATAAAGATAAAGGAATTCAGCAGCTTAAAAACACAGCCTTTAAGGGAAAGTTTGCAAAATATGAAGCGCGGTATTTTTTATTAACTCTTTATTATCGTTATGAAAATAATCTGATAGCTGCTGATGATTATGCTAAAATGCTTACTGAAGATTTTCCTGATAACCCTTCTTTTGAAAAATGGCGCGGAAGAATTGCTGTAAGAAGAGGTGATTCTCAATTAGCTGATTCAATATTTAACAACGTATTAAGAAAAGCTGATGAGAATTATTTAGGTTATAATACACCCGGCTCTTTGCGTGAAGCAGCATATTATATCGGCACTAACTTAAAAAACAACGGATATTCTGATTCCGCAAAAGTTTATTTCCAAGAATGCATTCAGGAATCTCAGAAGATTGACAAGGCTGGTGACGAATCCGGTTTTCAGGTAAACGCATATATTTATCTTGCACAGATTGAAGAAACAATGGGCAGAAAAACTGAAGCAATAAGACTTTATGAAAAGATTTTAAAGATTAAAGATTATGCAAGATCTCATACTGTTGCAGAAAATAGCTTGAAGAATCTAAAACAGTAATAGTAAAGTTAAACAAAGCTGTTATCCTGAGCGGAGTCGAAGGATAACATTTCATCAATACAAATAAACTTTATCTTTTTTTATAATAAATAAATATCACACTTCAATTCCGGCAAGTTAAGACGGGCATATTCAGTTTGATAACTTAGTTGCCGTTATTCTGAGGTTATGTGCCATATTTTCTAACCACTTCAGACAAAATAAATCATCCGATGGTTTCGTTATAACGAAGCTTTTATTATCTTTCCATCGTTGAGCGAATTTATGAATGGATAAGCTTTTTGAAATAATATTTTTAGATGAAGCATTTGAATTCTTGAAGGGTTGGATAGAAAGCATTACGAAAAAATACTTTTCAATCTTCGTAAAGCACAAATTGAACACAATCCGGAATTATTCAAGAAACTCAATAATGAAATTTGGGAATTCCGAACATTGTATCAAGGGCTTCAATACAGATTGCTTGCGTTTTGGGACAAAACTTCTACAATTGAAACTTTGGTTATTTCAACACACGGATTTATCAAAAAACAAAGTAAAGTCCCCTACAATGAAATTCAAAAAGCTATCAGACAGCGGACAAAATATTTTGAAGAAAAACAATTAAAGAAAAAGAAAAAATGAAAACATACACACTAGACCAGGTTCAGGACAAACTTATCGGAAAGATCGGAACTGCGGAAAGAGACCTTTTTGAATATGAACTTCAGATAGATTTAATCGGAAAAGCAATCAAGCAAATCCGACAAGAGCGTAATTTGACACAGGAAGAATTAGGAAAACTAATTGGTGTTCAAAAAGCTCAAATATCACGCCTTGAAAATAACGCAGGTAATGTAACTATGGACACTTTATTGAGGGTTTTTACAGCCTTAAAAGCCAAAGTGAAACTGCAAGTAGAATTATCTAGCCTAAATATAAGCGTTGGACAATAATACAGCATCAATTGAAAATTGTTTGTAAATATGAAGTGTCAGCTTCGGTTTAAGTTTAGTGGTAGATTTCCACCGAACGAAAAGCCAGTCGAACATTGTATTTAATTGCAGAAAATAGTTTGAAGAATCTAAAGCAGTAATAATAAAGTTAACTATTATTGTCACTCTTCGACTCCGCTCAGAGTAACAAAAGGAAATCACTAAATACAAACTCAATGTCGCTCAGCCAAATGCTGACAAGATTGAGCCCTTCGGTTAATTCAGGACGGGCTTGTCGAAGTGTGAGTTTATCGAAGTGTGATTTGTTTGGAAGAATATTGAAGTAAAACAAGAATCATATTTTTATTGTTATCCTAAGCGGAGTCGAAGGATAAGTTCTTATTAAGTTAAGTGGATGATTATATCACTTTGTAATCAGGCATCTTCCGGCTTCGACAAGCTCAACCTGACATTTATGTAAACTGAAGATGTATTTAGTTTTAAAGAATGTGAATCAATAACGATGAGTTTTGGAACGAAGTAAATCAACGCATCAGATTGTTTACTTCGTTCACAATAAAATTAAAGCGAAGTAGATATACCTATTCTATGTAATCCACCGACCGAACCAAGCGAAGAATATCCGTAATCAAATTGATAATCAGAAATCCTTACTCCTAATCCTGCATTAAATCCTGCAATACCGGCAGTTGTTCCGATTTTAAATTCTTTTCTTCTTTCGTTATCATAGCCTAATCTTAGTTTCATTACTTTACTAAGTGTAAACTCTGCACCAACAGTAAATGCTCTGAATCTCTGAACGAAATCATCTCTATCCTGATTCAGTCTGTGAAAATCAAGAGATAATCTTACAGGTAAATTTTCAAGACTTTTTGAAACACCGACAACAATATCAAGAGGAAGCTCTTCTTTAGTAGAGTAGTAACTGGAAAGCTGTCCGCCGAGATTTAATGCTGCAAATCCAAAATACCAGTTCTTATCAGGAATTGAGTAATGTAATCCCAGATCAACAGCCATTGCAGTTGATGAACGCTCTTCAATTCCGGAATAAATAAACTTTACATTAGCTCCATAATAAAAATTCTCATCAAGTTTATTTGCATAACCAACTACCAGCGCCATTTCATTAACACCAAACTCTTTTGTAGCTGCTCCGAATTCATCGTAGCCATTAAAAACACCATAGTTTATATATTTAATTGCTGCACCAAAACGACCTATACCGTCATATTCAGTGGAATAGGATAGAGTTGCAAGATTAATATCCATTACATGTTTTACAAAAGAAAATGAAGCCGGGTTACCCTCAAGTAAGTGAATACCAGCAGGATTGTAAAAGATAACATCCGCATCATCATTGTTGGATACAAAACTGCCGCCGAGTGCTGCAGCACGGGCACTGCCGTCAAGCCGTAAGAATTCATAAGTGTTTTGGCTGTAAGTGATTGAGCCGAAAGTAATCGCTAAAAGAGCTAAAAAAATGACCTTGTTCATTAGTTCTCCAAAAATTCGTTAGCTATTTAACCATAACATAAAATAAAGGCAAGGGGAAATATTTTTCTTAATTAATAATCAGCGGGGTTTTAACAACCGGAATCTGGTATTTATTCAATAAGTACTTGTCTTTATTGGTGCTTTTTTGTGATTTATAAATTTTTGTTGAACCTGTTTTACAATTTTAGTGATTGAATTATAATCTATAATTTTTGATAGATATGCTATGGTTGGGTAAGTTAGCATTGTGTTTTTATTTATTTATTAATAAACTGATAAAAACAAATTATTCCGGTTATTTAACAACTAACTAATATTATTAAAAGTTCTTTAAATATTTGGTTAATTCAGGATTAAAAAATAATTCATAATATATTTTTCAGGAGTATTGAATGAATGACGTTGAAACTAAGCTGTTAAACGATTTAAAAACAGACGCAATTCTTAATTCACTAATCGAAGAAACTTCTAAGCTGAATCTTAAACAATCAGATTATATAAAATTAATAAATGCTTTAATGGATGAATCTCTTAAGAAAAAAGGGGATAGCGATTCGGGTAATAAAGCTGAGGATTATAAAAACATAAAAAAAGTTAATCTGCCTCTGGCTGGTGAACAAGTTAAAATCAGATTGTTTAAAAATGATTTTGACCTGGTTAAAAAGTGGTTAAAAGATGATATTGGTACATGGTTTCTGCTTACAAGTTCTAACTCGCGTGATAAAACTATCGATCAGAGAGTTAACAATGATAGAAATATTTTGGGCATAATAACT
>JAVEUY010000135.1:0-7017 GCA_034005315.1 Ignavibacteriaceae bacterium
CCGGTACCGACGGTCATAATCAATACTTTTTTTGATTTGTTTTCAGGCATATAAAAATTCGTTAAATTATCAAATAATTTTTATTACAATAACTATACTTCCATTCATTCCAATTGTTTATCAATCCTGCACTGACTGGATTTAGCAGTACATATTTTATTATATAAAACAATTCTTTTTCGTCTCTAATCCATCGATCGAAACTTTCATCTTGCCAGAATTTTCCTTCTCTATTCAGAATTTTGTTGCATTCACGAGCCGCTTTTCTCTTTATTGACTGCATGATCTTAGAAATGCCTTTATTGTTTTCCAACAGTTCAAATACTAAATGAAAATGATTAGGCATAATACAGTAACAGATCAGTTTATAGTCTTTACCTTCGGGATAATGCAAACAGTTTTTAACAATCTCAGCGCACGGTTTAATGTTTAAATATTTTTCTCCAAATTCACCTGAATCAATTAGTGCATCATATTTTTTGAAAAGCCTTTTGTCTTTTTCATTAGCATTTTCACGATTCATTTTTTTTAACAGTTCGAGTTTTTCAAGAGGTATTGAGTTTACCAGCCGTGCTGTAATAAAATAAATACCGGCATTAAAATATAGGTGCGGTAAATTTCTACGATGAAAATGTGTATTCATAATAATTATGTAGCACAGATTAGTAATCTGTGCTACCTAAATTAAATTTTAGCGTAAACGGCATACCAAATTGGACGGCGAACGTATTTGATTCCGATATCTCAGAGTCATCTGTAATTCTGCCATGATATGCTGCATTCACATTTGATTTAAAACAGCTACCTGCAATAAGAAATACCATTGGATTCTTAAATGGATTCACCGATTGAGAGAGTTCTTCTCCCAGTTTACCATACTTTGTATTTATATCATAACCAATCGGTAATACTTTATCTGAAACAGAAGGTAAATAATTACCCAACACTAAAAATGCATTTGAATTTTCAGGTTCTGTAAATTCGTTGTATTCTCTGACTTCACCAACTTCAAATTGCCCATAACCGGAAGATTTTTTCTTACCATATCCTATTGTAAAGATTTCTTTAATAATATCTTCACACGAAAAATCATAATATGCTTTTTCATTTAATACTTTTATAAATATAACGTAAGATACATCCTCTCTAGTATATTCAGGTTTATAAGAGAACAATTTTCCTTCGCTGTTTCCAAATGTACTCCTATCAATTTGAACACTTACACGAAGACTTTCTGTTTTCGCTGGTCTTGTAGATCTTGATTTCTTACTATTTGTTTGCAAGTTGTTTCTGTCTATTATTATTTCACCGCTGCTTAAGAATTTCTTTAATTCAGAAATAGTGAAATAATTCTTTTCTTTATCAGACTTTCGATTTACAAACTCCAAAACTTTCTCTGATTTGGTTTGCTTAATCTCAGGTTTAGAAAAAATAAAAGGTCTTGGAAAATGTATTTCGTCATTTATCTGCAGCAATCCATCTGAGAGAGTAAAAACAGGTTTATTATTTCTATAAAGTGAAATAAAATCGGTAAGTTTTTCTTCACCGAGTCTTTCCTTTAATCTCCAGCAAAAATGCCCATAGATTGTATCTGATTGCAGATCGGTCAACAAACCAGATTTCTGTTTCAATGGTAGTATATAAGTTTTCATAATTCTTCTATCTCCAATTTACACCAGCCAATATGTGCAAGATCACGATCAATTGTGAAAGAATAGCTTGAGTGAGCAGCTTCTAAAACATTTTTTTTGTTAGGAAGTTTACTTTTGAACTTAGGAATTTGACCTTCCAGTATTTTAAACCAACTTCCTCCTCCATAACCAATGTTTATTATTATTTCACCTTTTGCAGCTAATGAATTTATTTGCTCTATTGACCTTAGGAATAAATCTGCTTTTCTAAGTTTACCTGTTCTTTTAGAAGTAAACTTAGAAACCTCAAGATTTAAATTTTCTAACTGAGTATCAGTGTAAAATTTTAACTTTTTCAAAAAATATTCCTTATTAAACTTACCTTTTTTGCGCATCATTAGTGAAAAAGTAACACCAGGGTCTAAACAAATTAGACTATTTTCAGGTGGTCTATTTTCAGTTCTATAAACAGAAAAATTTTCAGTGTTCAATTCTTCTGAATCACAAAATACAACCTTATCAGATATAACTGGGTCTTTATAACTTATACCCAAAGATTCTTCACCTATTGGTGTTAATAATGCACCTTTAACACTGCTGGCAGGGATATAAAATTTTCCATTACTGTTTATAAATTCTATTATTTGTCTTCTTCCTACTGCTCGTGGATTTTCCAAATGAGAATTGAAGGTCTGGTGTATTTTAATACTATAAGTAGTTGCATCATCAATTATCGCAAGCTGATATTTTTTAACCCAGCTTTCAATTACTTTTGCACTAATATCAGAGCTAAAATCTATTTTTTCTTTTTTTGCTATCATCTTCGCAAATTTTAAATGGTCAATCTTATAGACGTCGCCTCTGAATGCAGTGTAATTAAAGCTCTGATATAACTCTTCACCATTAGATATATGCAAAGGAGTTATAGTTGTAAAATTAAACTTGTACATAATAAACCCCATTAGGATAAAGTTACTTTTACTGCACCATATCCGCGGCTTCCAGAACCACCTAGGTAATCATTATTTAATAGATCAATTCCTTCATTAAGAACCTTAATAATATCATCAAGTTCTCCGTTATTGTATCTGATTAATAATTCTCCGCTAAACTTAACAGATGGTGGCACTCTTTCAATTGACCTCAAACCTCCATCTTTGGCAGTTCCTTTACTTCTATCAATAACAATTTCTGTTTTAAATTCTGTTGTAATTTCACCGTTCTTGAACTTCTCTTCATCTTCTTTTGATAAACTTAAATCTCTAAAAATTATTCTGGTGGGTTTTTGGGTGTATTCCTTATCATCTTTTTTTAATTTGATATACTCACTTGTTGGACCAAAGTAGGCATTAATTATATCATCTTTTTCTGAATACCTTCCTTCTGTTTCAAGCAAACATCTGATTTTTCCTTTTAAAGTACTTCCAGGAATATATGGTAAAGCTGATATAGGATCTTTAATAACAGCGGAATCAACTCCACCGATTTGAACAGCATCATTACCACCGCCGATGTGAATACCGGTCAAAATTTCAACTTCAATCTTTTTTGTCTCTTTTTTCATTTTTCTTCTCATTTAACTCTTTGGATAATAAGCATCGAGTGCTTCAAAATGTAATTTTAATGCATTTAGATTCTTGTTAAACTCTTCACCTGATTTTGATACCACCAGATTAATTCTATTAGCCAGAAATTCTTTAAATCGATTTGTATTCAATCTTTTTGCAGAATATTCTGCATTCGCTTTTAGCATTAGTAATTGAACCTTTTTCTCCTTTTCTTCTGATTTCGTATTATATACTTTCAAAAAAGTATCATAAAACTTTCTTAACTGATTTATATTAAGTTTTTCGTTGCGATTGTTTTTATCTTTGATTTGTTCTCGAAGATTTTCAATTAATTCTTTGATATTTCCATCTCCTTCGTCAGTTATTAAAAGGGGCAATAACTGGCCCTCTTTATCAAAAAAAGTGGATATTACTATTGATTTCATAATTTATTCTCCTTTATTTTCTAATATTGTAAATTACCTGACAAACAAGCGGATAAAGAATTTTTTGAATTTTTTGAGCATCTTCTTTTCCATCTTTATTTATTGTTAAGACATTTTCAAAAAATTTAACTATATCTTTATCTTTATCCTTTAATAAACGATTAACAGTATGATTCAGTCGGGCAAAAGCAATAAGATAAGCTGCATCATCCGTTTCTTCATATTTTTTTAGCATTTCAGAAAGTTCAAGCAATCTTCTGATAAGTCCTCTGCTTAAACCGCTTTTTTCTTCATTAGCTTTTTCAGTTAGCTCATCAGCTAACTTAATGAAATATTCCAGGTCGCTGTTTTTAAGAAATGTTTCAAATAAAAATGTTCCTGCTTTGTCATTTTCAGACAAGAACGTCATAGACTTTTTATTATCATCAGATAATATTTTTGACTGAGAATGTTTTGTGAATTTTTTCCCTTCTTTTTGTTTTTTATCAGCAAAATCAGACACAATTCTTATAGGTGTATGATCTTTGAAATGAGTAACAGAATATGATATATGCACTTCTTCATTTGAGCAGGAAAACTCTGTGAATTTTTCATTCAATGCTTTAATAAGCTTTACGGCAGAACTTTGTGGAGCTATTAACATAAGATCATCGCCGCCAGCAAAAATTGTATAGACTTTATTTTCATTTGCTTGTTTCTCCCAATCTTCAAGAAAGCCATTAAGAAAGAAACTGAAATAATACTTAAGATGATTACTTAATGTTGTCGTGCGGGAAATAGCTGTCAAATCGTCTTGATCTGAGGTTAAGCCATAAGCCATTATCAAACCTAAATTGTCAATATCTCCTTTTATAAGAGATAAAAACTTAGCAGCATCAATTTCTTTAACCATTTCTTCAAAAGGCATTATATCATCATTAACACGTGAACAATAATTTGCTACTTCCAGATAATAAGTATTTCTGAATACATCCTTACCAAGATTTTCTTTTTTCAATTGTTCTGTAAATGTTGGATTTAATAAAATCTTAATTCTATTTTTATACTTATTCTCATCATTGTATTTTTTAATGTTCATAATATTTTCTGGATTTACAGATAATCCATTCTCATCTAAAACTGCAATTAAATCATTACCTACTATCTTTGAACCAATCTTATATTCGATTGCTACCTGTTCATCCACTGTTAAAAATCCATCTTCGGTGGGGATGGTTTTACTATCTTTTCTTCCTTCTCTGATTGGTTTATCAGTTACATTGCATTTAACCGAATCAGTTCCGCTGCCATCTTCGTCTATATATTTTTCCCCCCATATATAATTTTCTTTAAGGTTTTTTTCGTTATCAAATAATCTGTTATAAAACAATCTATGTCTGTTCTGAATAAGCTTGTGAGAAGCTTCCTCAACTATCTGTCCGAATGTTAAGTGATTATCATTTTTCATCATCTGAGAATAATCGAATGTATGATAGGCACAATTGAATCCTATCTCCATCCTGAAATTATCAAATAGATATTCTTCGATTTCTTTTTTTACACTCTCAAACTTTTCATTGAAATACTTTGTATCTGGAGCTACAATATAGAATTTACCACCAGCAAGCATTATTAGGTTTACTTCAGTCAGTCCGAAAGCCTTTAATAATTTCGTTGCTAAATTTCTTGTCAGTATTTGAACAAAGATTGACCGTCCTCTAAGTATCTTTGCCGGTTTACGATTAACCACATCAAAAATATAATTCTGGATTCCCGGAATATCTCCAATAACGATATTCAGATTTTTTGAATCAGTTTTCTCAGTTTGTGTTAGATAAATTGCATGTGATAATCCGGCAACATCTTTTAAGTGATTATAAAGTGATATATCTGTTTCAGAGCTACCGGTAAAATCAGGGAAACACCACATATATTTTTCAAATATTACTAGAAGCAGATTTACAACGCTTTCAAAGTCATCGTCATTTTCATAAATATCTAAAACATATTCAAGGTCTTCTTTAAACAAATTCCAATCATATTCTTTATAAGCATATTCTTTTATATCTTTTTCAGTAGCTTCTGAAGGTATAATCACATCGAATTGATCCTTCGTTAAGTGACTATGTTTATAATATCTTAGAGATGATTTATTATCAGATAAGATCTTAATCTTGCTAAAAAGTGAAACAAGATGTTTATGATTCCATTGATCTTGATATACTGCTGTTTCTTCTTTATCGACTCTTTCACTGGCAGATAATCTGTCTGCTTTTCTAACAATCGAGGTTAATCCTTTTGCACTTTGGTTATGATGTTCTGATATAATATTTATCAGATTGCTAATATTCTCATTCCCCACTATCTTCGTAAATCGATCAATAAATCTTCCTTCTTTTGCTAACTTAACACCTAAAACAGGATGTTTTTCTCTATCGGGATTTCCAGTGCATCTCTGCTCAAATTTTCCAATATCGTGAAATAGAGCGCCAAGTATTAATGTTTTTTCTTCTGCTGTCATTTTATTTTCTCAATTTTTAATTCAAATATATTTTTTAAGATATAAGTTTTCAATCTTCACAACATTCCGACAATGTTTCTTTTGCTGATTATTCATTTTTCAGTTATTAATAAGCTGAGCAAACCCAAATCCCATAGAATTCTTTTCTCCAAAACCACACTCATATCCCGCTTTTATCAACTCAGGGTCAGCCTCGAGTGTAAAAGGTGCCTGTATTCCGATAACATCAATTGGATAAATACCGTTTTCATTTATTGTAATTTTTTTTGTTACCCGTTTATTTTTTTTCAGAAAATCTTCATCCCAGGTTAAATTGCAATATCCATCTATTACCTGGTTTCGATTAAGCAGTCCTTTTTTATTTAAAAGATTTTTAGTTAATATTCTCTTAATATCAACGTTGTCTTCGGGTCGTAAATAATATTGATTTAACTTACCGTTATATTCTTTTACTGTTGATAATATCATTGGAGAGAGCAGAAGAAATTTCATTTTATTTGAAAATACAGGATCTGGCAGAATTTCGGCAGTCACAATTTTAAAATCAATTGTTCTTTGTTTATCTGTAATTTGAATTACTTTATTTTCAAATGTCCCGATAACAAAGTTCTTAATAAATGATTCAATCAGAGGTGAAGTTATATATAGTTCAGCTTTAGGAGTTAAAAGATTTATATAATTATTTTCAACTTTTATTTTATCAAAACGCAAAGCAAAGGAAAACAATTTATAGCTTTTACCATCAATTCTAAATCCGATATTATGTAGAAAACTGGAAAACTCCGGTGAGCCGAAACGCAATAGGTTATAGATAGCAGAACTTACCTGGTAATTATAATTTATCTGCAAAGATGTTCCCGCTTCGCAGTTAAGATGCAGCACGATTCTCAAAA
>JAVEUY010000136.1:0-6994 GCA_034005315.1 Ignavibacteriaceae bacterium
CTTGCCATTGCACTACCACCGCGCACACGTTTTATAAACGCTCTGATCATTCCTTCTGCAATTTCAAAATCTGCAATTACTCCATCACGCATTGGCCGGGTTACTTTAATTTCTTTATGTTCCCTGCCCTGCATTTCTTTTGCTTTATTGCCAAGTGCAATAATGCGTTTGGAATTTTTATCAAATGCTACAATCGAAGGTTCATTTAAAACAATACCTTTTCCTTTTACATAGATAAGAGTATTGGCAGTACCTAAATCAATTGCAATGTCGTTGGAGAAAAAATCAAATATACCCATTGTTCCTCTTAATGTTTAAAGTGCCTTATACCTGTAAATACCATTGAGATATTACTTTTATTTGCTGCATCAATTACTTCCTGATCTCTTACTGATCCGCCGGGTTGAATAATTGAAACAGCACCAAATTTTATAATTTCTAAAAGACCATCTGCAAAAGGAAAAAATGCATCCGAAGCTGCTACTGATCCTGTCAGATCAAGTCCATGTTCTTTTGCTTTCATCACTGCAATTTTTGCAGAATCAATTCTGGACATCTGACCTGCACCTACGCCCAAAGTAGTCTTATTCTTTGCATAAACAATCGCATTTGATTTGGTATGTTTTGCAATCTTCCATGCAAATTTTAAATCTTCTGATTCTGATGCTGATGGCTTTTTATCTGTAACAAATTTTAAATCAGATTCATTTAATGATATAGTATCTGAATCCTGAACAAGCACACCTCCGGGGATAGACCTGAATGATTTTGCATTACTTAAAATATTTTTTTTCTTCAGAACAAGTCTTCTGTCTTTTTTCTTTTTCAGTAAATCTAACGCTTCAGTACTAAAAGACGGTGCACACACTATTTCTAAAAATATTTTATTCAACTCTTCTGCTGTAACGGCATCTACTTCACGGTTAAAAGCAACGATACCGCCAAATGAAGAAACGGGATCGCATTTTAATGCAAGTTTATAAGCTTCAAGATTAGTGTTTGCTGTTGCTGCACCTGCAGGATTGTTATGTTTAATTATTGCGCAAGATGTTTCGCCAAGATCTTCACATAATTCTACTGCAGAAACAAGATCTAAAATGTTATTATAAGAAATTTCTTTACCATGAAAAACTTCAAAGTACTCGTTAAAACTTCCGTAAACCGAAGCTGATTGATGAGGATTTTCACCATATCGTAAAGAATAATTCAGCTTTTCATTAATTCTGAAATAAGAAGACGGTTCATCAAATTTTTTCTCAAGAAAATTTGCAATGTGTGTATCATAATTTGATGTATGTGAAAAAGCTTCAGCAGCTAATCTCTTACGAGTGCTTTCAGATATTCCTCCGGTGTTTAATTCAGCAAGAAAAGATTCATATTGTCCGGGATTAGTCAGAATAGAGACATATTTATAATTCTTTGCAGAAGCTCTTACAAGACTAGGTCCTCCGATATCTATATTTTCAATAATTTCTTCCAAAGTTGAATCAGGATTTGAAATAGTTTTTACAAATGGATATAGATTTACACAAACTATATCAACAGGATTAATCGAGTTTTGCTCTGCCTGCTTAATATCGGAATCATTATCTCTTCTAAATAAAATACCGCCAAAAATTTTTGGATGAAGAGTTTTTACTCTGCCGTTAAAAATTTCAGGAAAACCGGTTAAAGAACTTATTTCTGTAACGTCTAATTTATTTTCTTTAAGAAGCTTTGCCGTATTGCCTGTGGCTATAATTTCATATCCGTTTTTTATTAAGCCGGAAGCAAAATCAATGATTTCAGTTTTATCTGATACGCTTATTAAGGCAAGTTTTTTCAATTCAATTTCCTTATGAATAGAAAATAAATTTCTACTCTTTTATTATTTCAATTCTATCAGAACCGATTTTTATTTTTTTCAGTGCAAATGCTTTTATTACTTCAGGTAAAATTTTATGTTCAATCTTTAATACTCTCTCAGCAATTTCTTCAGGAGTTGTTACATCAGAAATATCAACACATTGCTGGGCAATTATCTTCCCGGTATCATACGAAATATCTACTAAATGCACAGTTGCGCCGCTTACTTTGGCAGAGGAATTAAAAACAGCTTTATGAACATTTATTCCATACATACCTTTTCCACCAAAAGAAGGCAATAGTGCAGGATGAATGTTTATCATCTTGTCAGTAAAAGATTTAATAAGAACATCAGGAATTAATTTTAAGTATCCGGCTAAAACAATTAATGAAACATCCAGGTTCAATAATCTCTTTGTTAATTGCTCTGCATTAATTTTATTATCTCCATTGCCTAAAGTATAAGTTTCAATTCCAAACTTACGTGCGGTCTCAAAAGCTTTACAATCTATCTTATCACTTACAACAGCAATTACATTAACAATCTGCTTTAGATCAGGATAATTTAAAATAGCCTGTAGATTTGAACCTCTGCCAGATACAAAAACTGCAATATTCAATTTAAAAATACCTGAAATGTTGGCGAAAATTAGCTAATCACTAAAAAATAAGCAATTAAAGAAGGACTAAAAATCAATTATTTCTTGTATCCTGAGGCAAAAGCCTTTCTAAAGTGTATATCTTATTTTCAAGCGAACTTCTGAAATCAAATTCACTTATTTCCTTGATCTGAAGCAGGAATAATTTTGAATCAGTATAATTCTTTAATTGGTAACTGTTCCACGCAGCAAAATAATGAGCAAATGCATGTATCCAGTTTTCTTTTTTTATTTCTGTTTTTAAACAATCTACGGCAGCATTAAGAGACTCTTTATATTTTTTCTGCTGATAAAATACCTTAGCTAAAAACAATTTTGCTTCTGCTTTAAGTTCATCTTCAATATCAGGAGATTTTAAATAATTGATTAATGAATCTCTTGCTGCATTTAATTTATTTTGCTGATACAAGCTGCTTATCAATATCAATCTCTCTTCCGGTTCAGTTAAAACTGAATCCTTTAATTCATTTCCTTTTCTTTCCGCATAAAGGTCTTCTTCAATATCTGTATTCCCGGTATCAGACAGCTTATAAAATTTCAAGGCATCATTCCTTTTACCGGATAATTCTAAAGAAAGCCCAACCCTGTAATTTGCAAATCCTTTAAAATCATTGTTCACTGCATTTTTTAAAAAACTTTCATAATAAACTCTTGCAGAATCAAACTGATTACGATCGAAAAAGATATTTGCCAACAACAAGTTAGAGTTGGATGAAATGTACGGATAAAGCTCATCTTTAGCGTTAAGTACTTTGCGTAAATGTTTTTCAGCATTATTCAATTCAAGCAATTCATACTCAACCCAGGCAAGAGAAAAGTTAAATAATAAATTTTTAGGATATCTTCTTACTAAATCAGAAAGAATATTTTTTGCTTCAGGGTGATTAACAATTACGCGCGAATAAAGCTGAGATAAATAATATTGAGCATCAACTCTGGATAACTTTCCTTTTTGTACTGATTTAAGAACAAGTGTTAATCCTTTTTCTTTATCAGCATTAATTCCAACAAGATTAGCAGCCCACTCCAGACTGGAAGGTATTTGTGATAATGCAAAATTATATAATCCAAGCCCAAGAAAAGCATCATAAAAATCGGGTTTAATTTTAAGCGCATCTTCAAGATTGGTTTTCATTTGACTGCTTGTCCATAATGCCTGAAGGAAATTTCCGTTTCTGGCTTCAGCTATTGATTTATTATAATAAACCGAACCTAAAAGGTAACTTAATTCAGCCGAAGGATTTTCTTTTATTTTATTTTCAGTCAGTTCAATTGCTTTATCTGAATACTGATAAAAAGAATCAAGATTATCTTCACGAAGATTGCCAAGATAGAACCATAAGTAAATAACAGATTTGTAATGATATCCGCGCGGATCATCAGGATGTTTGTTTATTACAGAATTAAATGCTTCAAATCCTGCTTCCCAGTTAAAGTTATACATTTTATCTAAACCAACCTGTATTTGCCTGTCTATTGAAGTCTGAGGCAGAATTTGAACTTGTAAAATCAGAGCAATGAATAAAATTAAAAACTTATTCATAATTCTATTAATTGTCATAAACTCTTTCTCAGTGATTCACTTAATGAGGCTTTGATAAACTCCCTGAAGAGCGGATGAGCTTTTGTTGCCCTTGATTTTAATTCCGGATGAAACTGACAGGCAACAAACCATTTTTTATCAGGCAGTTCAATCATCTCAACAAGTTCTCCATCAGGAGAAAGCCCGCAAAGTACCATTCCGTTTTCTGTTAACTTAGTTCTGAATTTATTATTAACCTCGTATCTATGACGATGTCTTTCAGATATGAAATTATTTTTATAAGCTCTGAATGCCTTAGTTTTATCTTTTATATTACATTGATAAGTTCCTAATCTCATAGTTGCACCCATCGCTTTGATATGCTTCTGATCCGGCATAAGATCAATAACACTATATTTATTTTTCTTGAACTCTGAACTATGAGCATTTTTAATATCACATACATTTCTCGCAAACTCAATAACAGCACACTGCATACCTAAACATATTCCAAAAAAAGGAATATCATTTTCTCTGGCATATCTAACTGCATTAATTTTTCCTTCTATACCTCTTTCTCCAAAACCGCCGGGCACAAGTATTCCGCTGACACCATCGAATATTTTTTTAATATCTTCCGTTTCAAGTTTTTCAGTACTTATTGGTCTTACAATAACCTTGCAATTATTTTCAGCACCCGCGTGTACAAAAGATTCCATTATACTTTTATATGCATCCATATGTTCTGTATATTTTCCGCATAAAGCAATTTCGACTTTCTGTGCAGGGCTTTTAACCTTAAGAACAAACTGTTCCCAGTTTTCAAGATTAATTTTTCTATCCGGTAAATGAAGTCTTTCAATAACTATCTGATCGAGTTTTTCTTTATACAAGACTAATGGTACTTCATAAATCGATGAGCAATCGTAATTTGAGATTACTGCTCTTGAATTAACATTAGTAAAGAGAGCTATTTTATCTCTTAATTCACGTTCAAGTTTTTTTTCTGATCTGCAAATCAGCACATCAGGCTGAATACCAAGTTCTAACAGGTTTTTTACGCTATGCTGTGTAGGTTTTGTTTTTACTTCACCTGCAGATGCTATATACGGAACAAGAGTAACATGAATATTCATTGTGTTTGCTCTGCCAAATTGCAGCATCAGTTGTCTCATAGCTTCAATAAAAGGCAAGCTTTCAATATCACCAACAGTACCGCCTATCTCGCTGATAATTATATCATATTCACCAATTTCACTTAACTTTAACATCCTGTTTTTAATTTCATCGGTTATATGCGGAATTACCTGAACAGTCGCCCCAAGAAAATCACCTCTTCGTTCTTTAGTAATAACCTCATAATAAACTTGTCCTGTTGTAGTATTATTAGACCTGGTCATATTAACATCAAGAAATCTCTCATAATGACCGAGGTCCAAATCAGTTTCAGCACCATCATCAGTGACATAAACTTCGCCATGTTGAAACGGACTCATAGTTCCGGGGTCAACATTAATGTAGGGATCAAATTTCTGGATTGTTACTCTGAAACCGCGCTGTTTTAACAGAAGACCAAGAGAAGAGGCAGTAATTCCTTTTCCTAAACTGGAAACAACACCGCCTGTTACAAAGATAAACTTAACTTTTTTTCGTGATGACATTTTCTTTTTTTTTGTTATCAAATATAGAGTTCAGTTATGTGATTTCAAATCAGGAACTATCTCTGGTTTATTTTAATGATATTATATCAAAGCTCCTAATATTTAGAAAATTTATAATTGTAAAGATAAATTTCTGATTATAATCTCTTCATATTAAACATTTTGTAAAGTGCATAATAAATTCACTAATTATTTCTTAAAGAATATATAAATTACAGTAACATTATTAGAATACTTTTAAATTTTTCAGCCGGGAAATTTGTGTCTGATAAAACAATTTTTAAATCAATAATTTTAGTACTATTTCTTGTTTTCTTAAATACTTTGGTTTTTAGTCAGGATTCGACTAAGAGTCTTGCATTCAAGAAAAACAGACCTTATAAAAATAATCCGTACTTCTATCAACCAGATCTGTCCTATCAGATTTTACAGCAATTTAAACTTGTACAGCTTGCAAACAGCGGTGATCCTCTTGCACAGCATGAACTCGGACTTCGGTTATTAACCGGCGATGGTATTGTTGCAGATACTGTAACTGCGGTGTACTGGATTAAAAAAGCTGCTTCACAAAAACTAACTGCTGCAATGCACAATTACGGAATTATGTTAATGAATGGCTGGGGAACTGAGTGGAATCCTTTTACTGCTTATGAATATTTTTTATCTGCAGCCGAAGCCGGAATGAGTCAGGCTCAATATGTTGTTGGTATTTTATATACAGATAATCTGATTGTAAAAAGGGATTGGAATAAATCCTACTACTGGATAAAAAAATCCTCTGATGGCGGATTTGAACCTGCAAAAGAAGTTCTGTCAGAACTTGGTTCAAAAGTTTCAAACGAGTTTAAAGATTCAGTAGCTCAAAATAAGTTTTCATATTCTGGTTCTAAGGATTATAAAGATGAAGATATTTCAAACAACATACAGCCTGCTGTTGGCTTGGTCTTTATAGATTTTAATTCTGAAACGGATACTGTCAGAGAGCTTAGTGATAATGTTTTATTAAATGATTTAATCAGGATTAATAATAAATCAATAAATGATTCATTAAAAACCGTAAAAGATTCTTCTTTCTTTAAGAATTTATCAACCTCCGATCTGAACATTATATCAAATATTGCAGAAGCAGGAAGCCCTGAAGCTCTTACTATTTTAGGAAGATTATATCAAACCGGTAATTCAACCGGAATAAAATTATCACTTGCAGCAGAATATTATATCAGAGCAACAATTCTAGATTCCCCAAGGTCTGCTTATCTGCTTTGGAAAATTATAAGGGAAAAAGATTTTTTTACAACACTTAGTGA
>JAVEUY010000137.1:0-6972 GCA_034005315.1 Ignavibacteriaceae bacterium
CGCCGCAGATTACTATTATATCTACTCTGCCGAGTATTTTTAATTCTTCTATAAGCTGCGGTAAAAGTGTTTTATGTCCCGCAGCAAGTGAGCTCATTCCAACAACGTGAACATCGTTTTCAACTGCCTGCTGTGCTGTTTCTTCGGGAGTTTGGAAAAGCGGACCGACATCAACATCAAATCCCATATCTGCATAAGCAGTAGCAACAACTTTTGCACCGCGGTCGTGTCCATCTTGTCCCATTTTTGCAATCATTATTCTCGGGCGGCGACCTTCTTCTTTTGCAAATTCATCTGTCATTTTACGAACCTGCTCAAATAAGTGATCGTCTTGTGAGTATTCGCTGCTGTAAACACCTGATATTGTTCTTGTCACTGCCTGATACCTTCCACTTACTTTTTCAATTGCTGTTGAAATTTCTCCAAGTGTTGCACGCGCTCTTGCTGCAACGATTGAAAGCTCCAGTAAATTTCCTTCACCGGTTTGTGCACATTTTGTTATTGCAGCCAAAGCATTCTGAACTTCTTCATCATTTCTGTTTTTCTTTACTTCCTGCAGTCGTTTTATTTGTGATAATCTAACTGCAGTGTTGTCAACTTCCAGAATTTCAATCGGATCTTCTTTTTCAAGTCTGTATTTATTAACGCCAACTATAGTTTCTTTTCCGGAATCAATTCTTGCCTGTCTCCTTGCAGATGCTTCCTCAATCCGCATTTTCGGAATTCCGGCTTCAATCGCTTTTGTCATTCCGCCGTAAGATTCAACTTCAAGAATATATTCCCATCCTTTTTTCAAAAGTGTATCAGTTAATGCTTCAACATAATAAGAACCAGCCCAAGGGTCAATAACTTTTGTAATATAAGTTTCATCCTGAAGATAAAGCTGAGTGTTTCGGGCAATGCGCGCAGAAAAATCTGTTGGCAGTGCAATTGCTTCATCCAGTGAATTTGTATGAAGTGATTGAGTATGACCAAGTGCTGCAGCCATTGCTTCAATGCATGTTCTGATAACATTATTAAAAGGATCCTGCTCGGATAAACTCCAGCCGGAAGTTTGTGAGTGAGTTCTTAACGACATTGATTTAGGATTTTTCGGATTGAACTGTTTGATAAGTTTTGACCATATCAATCTTGCTGCCCGCATCTTTGCAACTTCCATAAAGTAATTCATTCCCTGTGCCCAGAAGAATGAAATCCGCGGTGCAAATTCATCAATGTCCATTCCTGCTTTTATTCCTGTGCGGACATATTCCAATCCGTCTGCAAGAGTGTAAGCCATTTCAAGATCAGCGGTAGCACCGGCTTCCTGCATATGATAACCGGAAACCGAGATGCTGTTAAACTTAGGCATATTCTTAGCAGTAAATTTGAAAATGTCTGCAACAATTTTCATTGACATTTCAGGCGGATAGATATATGTATTGCGAACCATATATTCTTTTAGAATATCGTTCTGAATTGTTCCTGTTAACTGTTCGTGTTTTACTCCTTGCTCTTCGGCAGCAACGATGTAAAAGGCAAGCACAGGAAGAACAGCTCCGTTCATTGTCATTGATACTGACATTTTATCGAGAGGGATATGATCAAAAAGAATTTTCATATCAGCAATAGAATCAATAGCAACGCCAGCTTTGCCGACATCACCTACAACTCTTTGGTGATCTGAATCGTATCCGCGATGAGTTGCAAGATCGAATGCAACTGAAAGACCCATTTGTCCTTGTGCAAGATTTCTTCTGTAGAAAGCATTACTTTCTTCTGCAGTTGAGAAACCAGCATATTGTCTGATTGTCCATGGACGCTGAACATACATTGTCGCGTAAGGTCCGCGGAAAAATGGCGGAAGTCCTGAAAGATAATCTTTATGTTCGATATCTTTTAAATCATCTTTTGTGTAAAGTGATTTAACGGGAATTTGCTCCATTGTTTCCCAGATAAAATCTTTAAGATTTTTTCCGGTTTCTTGTTTAAACTTTTCTTCCCACTCTTTTTTAGAGACAGGTTTTGAAGACAAATCGAGTTTTATGTTTTTAAAGTCTGGCTTCATTTTTACTCCGTTGAGAACGTTAAAAGCTCAATGCTTAATTCTTAATGCTTAATTTTTAATGCTCAATGTTGAATCTTCAATGTTCAATGTTTTGATAAATTTAATTGAGCTGTTTTAACAATTGCTGTAATAATTCTTATTAATTCATCTATTTTTTGTAAATGATTATTGAAATCCAATTCCACTAATTTACTTTTTGAAAGCAATCTTAACCAATATCTTGTTTCCCTTGCTTCCTTAGATGCAATTGCCATTTTTGTTACAAAATCCTTTTTAGTTTGTGCGGCATTTGCCTCTTCAACATTAGCCCCAATACTTGTCCCACATCTTAAAAGTTGTTTTGATATTACAAATTCATTTTTGCTTTTTAAAAACTTATATAGTTCGATAATTTCTAAAGCAAAATCAAAGGATTTATTTAATACTATATTATCCTTATCAAACTTATTGTCCATTAAAATCCCTTAATAACTTTTGAGCTAGGCATTCATCATTGACTATTGAACATTTATCATTGAGCATTACTTAAAATTTTTTTAAATAAATTTCCTAAAACCTGATGTGCATCAGCACCGAGATAAATAAAATCATCAACTCCGGATTTTTTATGTTCTTCAATCTGATCTTTTGGATATCCCGCAAGTATTACAACCATATCTTTTGATTTTTCTTTTATGCCTTTTACAAGCGGCGGAACAAGCTTTGGATAAGTATCATCAGTTGAGCAGATAACCACAGCCTGAGTTTTTGAATCAATCGCTGCATTTACTGCATCGCCGGTTGTGTTAAAACCTTTAGGATAAATAATTTCAAATCCGCCGACTTCAAAAAATGCTCTTGAAAAATCAGCACGGACTTTAAATTGTTTTAACGGTCCCATTGCTGCTAAAAATATTTTTGGTTTGCTGCCGGTTTTTAGTCTGTAATTTTCAGCAGCTATTTTTATTTCCTCAAACATTTCTGCAAGACGGAATTGTTTTAATGGCTGAACCGAAATTCCTTTATCTGCAGAGGCACGAATTGATTTGGATATTTCACCGATTGATGCACCTTCAATAAAAGCATCCACAACATCTTCAATCATATCATAGGATTTTGCGTCAGCGATCTTTTGAAGCTTATTTAAAATACTCCGATGCTTTTTATCCTCTCCTGAAATTCTGTATTTCTGAATATACTCAACTCGTTTTTTATAAATCGCATCGTAATCTGTCTTTTTAATCTCTACCATTTCTTCTTTTGGATTTGCATACATATTTGTTCCAACAAGAACAGATTTCCGTTTAGCAAAATCTTTTTTTCTTGCTTCAGCTACTTTATTTATTTCATCCTGCACAAAACCGGATTGAATTGATTTTAGCATACCGCCTTTTTCTTCAATGGTCTGGAATAACTTCCAGGCAGCATTAGCAATATCATCTGTAAGCTTTTCAACAAAGTAAGAACCGCCTGCAGGATCAATAACCTGATCGAGATGTGATTCTTCTTTCAATACTATCTGAGTATTGCGTGCAATGCGCCTTGAAAAATTATCCGGCGGATTAAACGATTCATCATAAGGATTTGTATGAATTGAATCCGCACCGCCGATAATTGCAGAAAAAGCTTCAGTAGTAGTGCGAAGCATATTAACATAAGGATCAAAATAAGTTTGATTAAAACTGCTTGCTTTACAATGAATAAACATCTTGCGGTTTTCTTCATCAGCGCCAAATGCTTCAAGAACTTTATTCCAAAGCATCCGTGCTGCACGAAGTTTTGCAGCTTCCATAAAATAAAATGAACCTGCACCGAATGTAAACTTAACTCGTTTTGCAACATCATTAATATCTAATCCGCGTGAAATCATTTCATTTAAATACTCAACAGCAGAAGCAAGAGTGAAAGCTAATTCCTGAACAGCATTTGCACCAGAATTATTAAATACTATTCCGCTTACTCCGATTGTTTTAATTGCTGAATTTGATTTGATCATCAATCCGGCTGCTAATTTCATCTCATCAAAAATCTGATTTAACGAAACAGGCAATTCACCTTTGGTTAAAAGATATTCATAAGGATCTGATGTGATTGATCCTTTAATGTTCATAAGACTTGTTCTTGTTTCATTTGCATAAGCATTGAACAAAAGTGTTATTGGCAAAGCTGAAAATCCACCCGATATATTAACTGGCTGATTTGACAGATCAATATCTTTGAAAAGAACCAGCATTTTTCTTACACCGGAAATTGATAATCCGTCTTTACCAACTTCACCGGATTTTGATTGATCCGCATCCAGACCGAGTTGGGTTGGATTATCTAAAACGATATTTATTGAGTTCAATCCTCGTTTAAGATCATAAATTAAAGCATCATTAATATCTTCCGGTAATGACTGATTATATTCCTGAGATATTTCCCAATCCTGTCCGTTAAATCCGGAGGCAAAACTTCCGCGCAGATAATTTTCAAAACCGGGAAGATTATTTAATTGAGGTAAATCCTTTATATCGTTTGAAGTGTAAATTGGCTGAAGATTAATTCCTTCATAAGTTTTTGTGATGAGTCTTTTCTCAAATGATTCGCCCTTCAGGTCTTTTTCAACCTGTTGTTTCCATTCATCAAAAGAGGGGACAGGAAAATCTTTTTTTAGGTTCAGCTTCTCGTTAAGTTTTACTTCCTGAGACATTATAACTCCTAAATTCAAAAAAATATTATAACAAAATTACTAAAAAGTTTTGTGTTTATTGAGCAGAATAGAATATGCATCCTCCTCATTAATTTCGTTTTTTACAGAATTTAATGAGGAGGAAAAAAAGAGTTTAACTATGCAGGCGGATTCCAGGTTTCGTGTTTTAATTCCTGATCTTTTTGCAGACTGTTTTTTATTTCAGTAACCCTGAAAACAGTGCGGTTAAAAACTCCGCGGATATTATCTATATAAAGACGAATTGCTTCAATATCATTTTCATCAGGTCTTTGATGCAAAGATTCGATCATATCGGTATAAATCATATCAAGAAGCTTAATTTCTTTTTCAAAATTTTCGGTTGATTTTTTTTCTGTGTTCATTTTTTCTCCTCTGATTAAAAAGTGCTTTTGTGCAATTCTTCAATAGCATTAAGCACAGAATTTATTTTTTCTATTTTGTTTTTGGGATATTCTTCAGATGGTTTATAACCAAGCGCCTTTTCATAAAATGATTTCGCATCGGAATATTCTTTCTTATTTAAAAGTTCATCAGCTTTTTTAATACTTTCATTATATGCAGCAGTATGATCTGTAAATATCTCTTTCATTTTAAGTGTGCTGCCTGATTCTTCCACAATCAGTTTTTTAAACTCATCAGGATATCCAATATTTTTCGGTCTGAAAAATTCTGTCTTTGCTACTCCATCCATATATTTTAAAATTAAATCCTCACCGAGTTTTTTCCATTTTGTAATAGTAGTTTCAGCAGATTTTAAAGAATGATTCGTTAGAAATTCAATTGCTTCGCCTCTGGAATTTTTCAGCAATGATAAAGCAGTTGATTCCACGTTTTCCTGTTGTGCAAGAAATTTGCCTTCAAGTTCGTTCTGCACTTTTTGAACATCGTTTATAACTACTGAATAAATTGGATAAGAAAAATTTGCGACAAAATTAAAAATCCAGAATGCTGAATCCCAGCTAAACTCTGAAAACGATCCCACACCGTGAGAAAAATTATATGGAATCTTTGTCATTGATGCATACATCGGAGTATAGACGGTAAAATAAGTGTCATCAACACCAAACCACAAAACTCCGCCAACTTCTCTCGGCATATAAGATCGTGCCTGTGAGACAAATGAAAATCCTGTTTGAGGTGTTGAGATTGGTCGTTCATTAAAATACATATCACCCTCATAATTCCAGACTAACGGGCGCCAGCGATAAGGCATTTGATACGGACCCGAAGCAATTCCTTTAGTCATATCAAGCTCAGTTCCTTCATAATGATCGCGCATTAAACTCATTACATCGTGAACAGAAAGTTTTTTATCCGGCTTGATATAAAGCGGCATTCTTTCCAACGATTCGCCATTAATGTAAGAGATATATTTATCCATTTCAGTATTACATCTTCTGAATAATGACCAAACTCTTGCATCACAAAATCTTATCGCACCAAAATCCAAAGGAGCATAAGCAGCAGAAAAATCAAACTCCGCATCTTTTCCATCGAAGTATCCTTTTTCTCTTGCAAATGAAATTACATCGGATGAATAAATACAATTTTCAGGATCGTTTAGCGGAAAGGTTGTAATCCTTGCCTGATTAGCATGTCCGGAAATATATCCATCAGGAATTCTGACTGCAGCCCAGACAGTTCCTTTATTGCCTTCACCTTTGCCGATCATTTCGAGAATCCATGCTTCGTTTGCATCCGCAATTGAAAACGATTCACCGCTGCTGCAATAACCATATTCATTAACAAGGTCAGTCATAATTTTAATTGCTTCGCGGGCAGTTTTACTTCTTTGAAGTGCGATATACATTAAGCTGCCGTAATCAATAATGCCATTTGGACTGAAGAGTTCTTCTCTGCCGCCGAATGTTGTTTCGCCAATTACAACCTGATGTTCATTCATATTACCGACAACATTGTATGTTACAGAAGCCTGCGGAATTTTACCGAGAAACTTTCCGCTGTCCCATTCATATATTTCCAACCAGGTTCCGTTTTGATAAACCGCTGCCGGATAGTGAAAAAGTTCACCATAAAAACCGTAAGAATCAGCAGTATAAGTAACCATAACAGAACCATCAGTGCTTGCGCCTTTGGTAACAATAAAGTTTGTGCAGGAATAAATCTTTGCAGGAAATAAAACAAAAAATAAAAGTAAACCCGGGAAAAGGAGTTTTTTAATCATACAATATCCATTGTAAATAATTATTAAAAATATTGCTGAAAAGATAAC
>JAVEUY010000138.1:0-6956 GCA_034005315.1 Ignavibacteriaceae bacterium
CAGCATTATATGTAAATAAGCCAGGTATCAGTGCTTTGTAGGTTTGTATCTGATTGTAAGCAGATTCAATTGTAGCGTTTTCATCTGCAGGATTTTTTAACTCAATAACAACTAAAGGAATACCATTTACAAAAAGTATAATATCCGGGCGTTTGTTTACATTGTTTTCAACAATTGTGTATTGGTTAACAACAAGAAATTGATTGTTCTCAATATTTTCAAAATCAATTAACGCAACTTCATAGCTTCTCTCATATCCATCTTGCTGATAAGGTATTTTTACTTTTTCTACTAAAAACTCGTGAAAGGTTTCGTTGTTATGAAGAAGATCGGGAGAATATATATTTAGTATTTTTTGTATTGCCTGTTCTTGTGCTTCTTGTGGAATGTGTGGATTGATTACCGATACTACTTTACGCAATCTGTTTGTTAAAATTATCTGTTCATAATTTTTTCTTTCAGGTCTTTCTCCCTCAGGGGATATAACCGATCCGTGAACATATTCCCAGCCAAGCGATTGTAGCTGCTCAATTGCTGATTGTTCTATTTTATCTTCGGTGATGGATTTCATATTAATTGTCAGAATCAGAATTTACTGAATTTTAGGATTTTCTGAATTTTTATTTGAATACTTCGGATTAAAAATTAATTTATATTGTAAACTTTGAGAACCAAAATTAATCAATAATCCTAATGGAAAATCATAAGCAACAACATAATTTTTTGCTTGAGCAATGTGAACATCTTCAAGATTAACTAAAGCTTTTAATTCAATTATAACTTTATTCTCTGCAACAAAATCGGCTCTTCTTGTCCCCACTTCGATACCTTCATAATAAATCTTTTGTTCTTGTTCTCTTGCAAATTCAATATTAGCTCTTTCAAGTTCTATAGCCAAACATCTTTGATAAATAACTTCCTGAAAACCAGGTCCTAATGTATTATGCACCTTCATTGAGCAGCCAATAATTTTATAAGTCAGGTCATCTTTTTGCATTATCGGAAACCTTTAAATTCTTCTGTTAATCTTCTCATTCTATTAATCTTTTAATTCTGCTATCTCTTAATATTTTCATTCTATTAATCTTTTAATTCTGCTAATCCATTAGTCTTTTCATTCTGTTAATCTTTTAATTCTGCTAATCCATTAGTCTTTTCATTCTGTTAATCTTTTAATTCTTCTATCTATTAATATTTTCATTCAATTATTCTTTTAATTCTGCTAATCCATTAGTCTTTTCATTCTGTTAATCTTTTAATTCTGCTAATCCATTTGTCTTTTCATTCTGTTAATCTTTTAATCCTGAAAATCCTGATTCAGATATTTTTACTCTCACCTCTCCACTCATCAACTTTGGTAATAGTGTATCTCGAAGTTGTGTGAGTGTGCGGATTTGATTTTTATTATAAATTATTTTTTCAAATAAAGGTTTGATTTCAATCCCAAATTTGTTTGCTCTTTCTTTTGAATATGGGGCAAATTCCATCTCCTCTATTCCTGCAGCGCTAATATTTTCTTGGGCACTGCCTGAACAAGTATTTATAATATGTTCCTGCCCTTCCCTGGACTTTAAAGCAAAATATCCTATTAAATTTCCATAAGGCACTTTCTTAGCTAATTTCCCAACACGTTGATTAACCCAAATTTGTTCATTTGTTTTTTCTACAATTCCAATCTTACCTATTTCAGCACCAGTCATTGCGATCAAAAAATCTCCTGTTCTTGCCCTGAATTTATCTTCCTCAATATTCCTCACTATATCCTCATCAACAAATTGTGTATTTCTTATATCGATAGAGCCCATACTTATGTTCGTAATTTTTAGAACTCTCGCATATCCAAATTCTTTAAAATTTTGACTTTTAAAAGCAAAGCCACCTTGAACTTTAATGTATTCTGAGAGTTTTCCATTCCAGTCAGCTTCTTCCACAAACCACTGCCGGAAAAGTGTTTCTGCAAGTGCTTCAAGTGTTTTGTTCTGGCGGTGAAGTAAATCTATTTTGTCATCAAGACTGCTGAGAATTGATGCAATGGCGCGCTGTTCGGAGGGTTCTGGTATAGAAACAATTATTTGATTAAATGTTTCTTTGGTTATAGTATCAAAGACAGCTCCGTATGAACTCGAGATAAAGTTCGGAATATTATATTTCAAGAGATAATATAAATATTCGTTATCAGTAAGATTTTTATTTGAGTCTAATCCATAACTTGTTTGATTAAATGCCATATCTCGACCAATCATCGCAATCACACCAACAGTTCCTCGTGCAGAAATAATAATTTGTCCTTTCTTTAAAATTTTGGTGCTGCTTTCCTTTAATCCCTTTTCAGTTATTTTTTTCTCAGCATCATATATGTATTTCTTGCTATTATTAAAATCTGAAACGGATAACCAAGGAATATCTCCGTTCCAATATTCTGATACTGATGTTTTGGGTGTTCCACCACCGATTATTTCCATTAAGTCCGAAAGCTTATATTCCTTCCACTCACTCATTATTCACCAAATCAATAATGCTTTTATAAATCTCAGGATATTGTAGAGTTTAGAATTACTCATACTTTCTGCTTATTTAATTTTTCTAAAATATGCAGTGCTTCTTTTTCAAACTTAGAAAACGCAAACCACTTTTTACCAAGATCTTTTAATGAAGCTCCAATATAATAAACATCTCCATCATCAATAATCATAAACCTGTCGTGGGAATTTTTAAACTCTTTTATTTCAATTGGAACATACTGGGCATTAAATTTTTTAAGATCTGTTTCCAAAGCCTTAGAAATGTTAGAGGTATAAATCGTTACCGAAACATTTTTCTTTCTCTTAGTAAAAAGATTAAGCACAGTGTCATCAATATAATTATCGATTAAAACAATTGATTTTACTGCTTTACGGATAAGATCAGATACGAATTTGTGAGCATCGAATATTTGTCCATCAAAGAAAATTCCCTGTTTGGGATCAAGTTGATCCTGCTGCAATGCATTAAAAACTTTTTCAAATCTTTCCTCTGTAGACATTTCATATTTTAGCTGTCTTTTTTCTACCGTATCAATTTTCTGGAAAATCTGTGCATTGTTAATAATGAATCTTCTCATTGTAACAAATGCTTCAATGATTCTGATGCTTGTTTCTACAGCAATTTTGCTATTCAAAACAGGGGACAACATTGCTACACCTTGTTCAGTAAAAACATAAGGGTTTACGGTAGAATGTTTTAGATTTTTGAACCGGTCGCAATTTGCGACCAGTTCCGCTTTTTCACTGTCACTTAGCTGAAACCTGAATTTCTCAGGGAATCTTTCCAAATTCCTTTTTACCTGCTCGTTGAGTCTTTTTGTAGGCACATTATAAAGTTCAGCAAGATATCTATCCACCAATACCTGTTCGCCACGAATAGTAAAAATTCTTTGCCGGATAGCATCGGAATTTGCAAGAGTTATATCCTGTTTAGATTTTACCATATTAAATTTAGTTATATTCTAAGGTCACAATTTGTGACCACCTAATTCAGTGAACTTGAGCTTACGATTTGTTATATCAAGTTTTAATTTTATTTAGATTCTCTAATATCTTTTTATTCAACTCATCTTCTTCAGCAAGCTGCTTTACTAACTCAGCTTTTAGTGAAGTAAACCTCTCAACAAAATTAAAGTCATCTTCATCATCTGGTAGTCCAACATATCTGCCCGGAGTTAAGACATAATTAAGTTCTTTTACCCTTTCTAAACTTTCACTCTTGCAAAAGCCTGCAATATCTTCATACTTACTTTCTTTACTTCTCCAGTTATGATATATCTCTGCAATTTTATTTATATCATCGCTACTTAAATCGCGGTTACGCCTGTTTACAAGATAACCAAGATTGCGGGCATCAATAAAAAGTATCTCATCTGCCCTCACCCGGCCTCTCCCATTGGGAGAGGAGATATTTCGATTTCTTGATAAGAACCATAAACAAGCCGGTATCTGAGTATTTAAGAAAAGTTTTGTCGGCAGATTAACAATACAATCAACTAATCCTTTTTCAATCAATGCTTTTCTTATTTCGCCTTCATTATTTGTTTGAGAAGTAAGAGAGCCTTTTGATAATACAAATCCTGCCTGCCCTGTTGGTGTAAGATGATAAATAAAATGCATTATCCAGGCGTAGTTAGCATTTCCGGGCGGTGGAATAATTTTTTGACCAAGCACACTCCATCTTGCATCGTTTTGTAAAAGTTCTCCGCTCCAGTCACTATCGTTAAAAGGAGGATTTGCCAGAACAAAATCAGCTTTCAGATCTTTGTGAGCATCATTCAGGAAACTTCCCTCATTATTCCAAAGAACATTACTGCTGTCAATTCCACGGATTGCAAGATTCATTTTACACAAACGCCAGGTTGTCTGATTGCTTTCCTGTCCGTAAATAGAAATCCTATCCTTAGGATTAAGAGCAAGTTTCTGTCCTCCCACTTTGGAGGAGTTAGAGGGGGCTTTGTAATGATCTGAATGCGCTTCAATAAACTTTTCACTCTGAACAAACATTCCACCACTTCCGCAGCACGGATCTAATACTCTTCCTTCATAAGGTTCGAGCATTTCAACAAGTAATTTAACTACACTGGTAGGTGTATAGAACTGTCCACCTTTTCTGCCTTCAGCAAGTGCAAACTGACCAAGAAAATATTCAAATACTTTACCGAGTATGTCTTTACTTTGTGCTTCTTTTGTTCCAAGTGTTGCGCTGCTGAAAAGATCAACCAGTCCGCCAAGACTTTGCTTATCAAGTTTTTCCTGTGCATATACTTTTGGAAGAACACCTCGCAAAGATTTTGGATTATCTTTTTCAATTGCCTCCATTGCATCATCAATATCTTTCCCGATTGTAGGAAGCTTTGCACGACCTTGCAGCCAATTCCATCTTGCAGATGGCGGCACATAAAAAACATTTTCTGCTATATATTCATTCTTATCTTCAGGATCAGCGCCCTCGCTTTTTTGCTCTAATAGTTTTTGATATAATTCAATAAATGCATCAGATATGTATTTGAGAAATATAAGTCCGAGAACAACGTGCTTATATTCAGCGGCATCCATATTTTTGCGGAGTTTATCAGCAGCTTTCCAGAGTTTAATTTCTAATTTTTCTTCTTGAGCGGGTTTGTTATTTTTTTTGGCCATTCCGTTTAACAGATAATTAAAAAAATTATTTCATTAAAGTATCGGCACCCCCGAACATTAAACAGTAGTAAAAAGGGAGTGTAATTTTATTATATTTTACAATACCTGTTTATCAGAGCCAACGTATTCAAAAATTACATTACAAATTAAAAAAAGGATTTGTTATAGTCTAACATTTTCTTAAACGCTTTTCCTTTCAACAATCCTATAAAACAAAGGCTTACAGAAATCATCTACAGTTCTTTTTTCTCTTATTTCACTTGATATATATCAATAAACATAATGATAATTTTTATAATCAATCAGTTATTTATAAATTGTCGTTCGATAATATTTCATTAACCTACTTATAATAATTAACAAGAAACGGAGGCAAAATGAGTGATCACATAAATTCAGGTGCGGTTAAAATTATAGAGATTATCGGTATCTCACCAAAAAGTTTTGATGACGCAATTTCACAGGCTTTAGAGAAAGCTTCAAAAACAGTTAAAGGTATTACCGGTATTGAAGTAATTAAACAAATGGCAAGTGTTGAAAACGGAAAGATCAAACAATATAATGTTGATCTTAAAGTTGCATTCGCTGTAAATTAATTCAGAAAGGAGTAATAATGTCGTTAAAAGAAAAATATTCACCTGTCCTGTCTTTAGCTAATGAGCTTAATATTCAGGGACTAAATGTTACCGAAGAAGCGGGTAAATTAAAATTAGCCGGTACGGTTAATACACAATACGAAAAAAATGTAATCTGGGATAAGATAAAAGAAATCGGCGGCGAAAATTATAATGATGTTGGTGCTGATATAAAAATAACTAATACAGATTATTATCATCTTCATACTGTTAAGAGCGGCGAGAGCTTGAGTAAAATTGCTAAGCATTATTATAAAGATGCAAACAGCTATATGAAGATTTTTGATGCAAATAAAGATCAGTTAAAGAATCCTGATTTAATTAATGTCGGACAAAAGTTAAGAATTCCGAATCCATAATATTTAATCAACATCGCTGTAACTTTTTGTTATTATTACTAAGGGTTACAGCGAAATAATTATTCATTTACAAGGAGAACATAATGGGAAATTTATTACCTGTTATTATACAGTTAGTCAGCGGTGCTGTTGGCGGTAATGTTGCAGGCTCTATGATGAAAGAAAAATCATTGGGCACAATCGGAAATTCAATAGCAGGAATTTTGGGCGGCGGACTTGGCGGTCAACTGCTTGGAATGCTCGGATTGGGTGTTGATACCGGCGGAACTGATTTGGGAAGTATCATCGGAAGTATTGCAGGCGGCGGTGTCGGAGGAAGTATTCTGATGATTGTTGTAGGACTAATTAAAAAGGCTATGGCAAAGTAATTCACCTGATCTTAATTATTTAAAAAAATTTTGAATGAAATTATTTTTTCGGATTTTTTTCTGAGATGTAATTTTTAAAGGGACAAATAATCTTTGCCCCTTTTTTATTTTTACTTAAATGAGATTGTTATTTCATCAACGGTTTAAATTTCATCTCATCAAAACTAATTTTTGAGTTGATAGTATTTCACCATTACTGTTAAGTATTGCAAAATAAACTCCGCTGGAAATTTTTTGTCTGCTTTTATTTGAACCTTCCCAGACTATATTTCCACTGCCGGAGAGTTCTGTAAAACTTTTAATCAATTCACCGGTAACTGAATAAATATTAATGTATGATTGAGAATTAACCGGAACATTATATTCAATTCTGCAGGATGGATTAAACGGATTTGGATACGCTGTTAAATAATAATTTTCAGGTAATTG
>JAVEUY010000139.1:0-6924 GCA_034005315.1 Ignavibacteriaceae bacterium
TTATCGGGAACAAATAGATAAAGAACACATTTCAATAGATGATGCAAAACAATTAATTCTTGAATCGGATATGGTAAAGAAGGGCGATTTGGTTATATTTACTGCAGGTGCACCTTATTCTGAAAAAAGCAGAGCAAATTGGTTAAGATTTGAAGTATTATAAAATGAGAACACAGGATTTAAAAGAAGCTTTGTGGTGGGAAGAAAGTAAAAATAACAAATTACTCTGTACACTTTGTCCGCGTTATTGCGAAATAGGTCCCGGTCAGGCAGGTTTTTGTTATATAAGACAAAACATAAATGGAAAACTTTATACTATCGGTTACGGCAGACCAACAGGTTTTGCAATTGATCCGATAGAAAAAAAACCATTAAATCATTTTTATCCCGGCACTAAAATTTTAAGTTTTGGCACTGCAGGATGTAATCTTGGCTGTAAGTTTTGCCAGAACTGGACGACAAGTAAAGCAAAGCTTGATGATTCAAATTCATTGGTTGCTTCACCTGAAGATGTAGTCTTACTTGCAAAAAGATACGGAACTCCATCTATTGCATATACCTATAATGACCCGACAATATTCGGTGAATATGTAATTGATATTGCTAAACTTGCAAAGCAGGAAAAGATAAAATCTGTAATGGTCACTGCCGGATATATTGATAAAGAAGCAAGAAAAGATGTTTACAAATATATTGATGCAGCTAATATTGACTTAAAAGCATTTACTGAAGAATTTTATTTTAAAAATACGTATTCTCATATTAGTTATGTACTCGATACTCTTATTTGGATTAAAAACGAAACAGATGCCTGGCTTGAGATAACAACACTTTTAATTCCCGGTGAAAATGATTCAGAAGATGAGATAAAAAAAGAGTGTGACTGGATATTAAATAATCTTGGTGATGAGGTGCCGATACATTTTACAGCATTTCATCCTGATTTTAAAATGATGAATAAAAAATCAACTCCTCATTCAACTTTAACAAAAGCAAAAGATATAGCTATGTCAGCAGGAATTAAATTTGTTTATCCGGGTAATGTTCATGATTCTAAAAATCAATCAACATATTGTAAAAATTGTAATTCCCTTCTGATAGAAAGAAACTGGCATCATGTAAATTTGATTAATCTTATTGAAAATAAATGTAAAGTTTGCGGAACTAAACTGTCTGGTCACTTCTAACAAATTATGGAACTAAAATGAAAAATCTTGAAGGCAAAATAGCTTTAATAACCGGTGCTTCATCTGGTATTGGTAAATCCTGTGCAATAGAATTTGCCAAACACAAAGCAAATTTAATTTTAACTGCCCGCAGAGAAGATCGGTTAAAGGATCTCGCAAAAGAACTTGAACATAAATTTAATATTAAAACTTTCTGCCTTAAACTTGACGTAAAAGACTACAAAGAAGTTGAAAGTAAGTTTCAGAAATTTTCAGAAGATTGGAAAAAAATTGATATACTTGTTAATAATGCCGGGTTAGCAAGAGGTTTAGACAAATTTTATACGGGCAAGCTTTCTGATTGGAATGAGATGATAGATACAAACATCAAAGGATTATTAAATGTGTCAAGGATTATTGTTCCCCAAATGGTGGAAAGACATACAGGGCATATAATAAATATCGGATCAACAGCAGGACACGAAGTTTATACTTATGGAAATGTATATTCCGCTACAAAGTTTGCTGTTAAAGCACTATCACAATCTTTCAGGCTGGATGTTTTAGACAAAGGAATTAAGGTAAGCAGTGTAGATCCCGGAATGGTTTATACTGAATTCAGTAAAGTCAGATTTGATGGTGATGTAGAAAAGGCTGATAATGTTTATAAAGGTATCACTCCGCTCTCTCCTGATGATGTAGCAGAAGCAGTATTATTTTGTGCCACCAGAAATAATAATGTCAATATTAACGAAATAATTCTGACACCTGTTCAACAGGCATCTTCAACTCAGGTATATAGAAAAAATTAATAAAAAGATTATCTGAATAAGCTGACATCACCAGCACCTTCTCTTATAATCTCTGGTTCATCACCGCTAAGATCGATAACACTTGATGGCTCAAAGCCGGTATTTTCCGAAGCGAGCATTAAATCTACTCTTGCGTAAAAGATATTCTTGATTTCTATAGGATCAAACAATGGATCTCCAAGTCTGGTAGTAGCACTTGTACTGATAATTGGATTACCTAATTCTCTGACTATCTGAAGTGTTACATTATGTTTTGGCACTCTTATACCAACTGTTTTTCGTTTACTTAGAAATTTTTTAGGAATTACTTTTACCGCCGGCAGGATAAATGTATAAGGTCCTGGTAAAAGATGTTTCATTGTTCTATAAGCATAGTCCGATACTTTAGCATACTTTGAAATATCTTTAAGATCAGAGCAGATAAAACTAAAAAGTTTTGAATCTGTTTCTCCTTTGATTGACAAAATTTGTTCTATTCCGTCATGATTAAATAAATCACAACCTAATCCATAATAAGTATCTGTCGGGAAAATTATAATTCCCCCTCTTTTCAGAACCTCTACAGATTTATTAATATATCTAATCTGAGGATTTTTCGGGTGAAGTTCAAAATACTCCATAATTTAAAAATCTATTAACAGTTAATGCAATGCTTCAAGAAAAAACAATATGTTTGTTTTAATTTCTATCAAGTCATAAATTTGACAAACAATCAACTCTTAACTATAGCACTGAACAAAAAATTGGATTTTTCAGAAGTCTTAATAATTTACTACTAAAATAGGCTTCTATAGATTAAAATCAAGTAGAAAATAAGGATTTTACAAAAACTAACGGAAATCATATTAAAATTATCTGCTATTATTTTAGTTTTTTAGTATGATTTTTATATATTTACGATTCTAAAATTGAAAGAATAATTAAGGAGTCTAGGAAATGGCTAGAAGGTGCCAGGTAACAGGTGTAGGTCCGGCTTCCGGAAATCAGATATCACATGCACATAATAAAACTAAAACAAGATTTTTGCCTAATCTACAGAAAAAACGTATTTGGGTGAAGGAATTGAATAGATATGTTACCATAAAATTATCTGCTAATGCAATAAAAACTATCAATAAAAAAGGAACAGCGCATATAGCTAAGATGGTTTCTGATAAGAAAATTAAAATCAGATAGTTCTTATTTTATTTAAAAACAAAATGGGGATCCGATTGGATTCCCATTTTTAATTTTAAAGAGTCATAAATTATTCGCGGACAACCCACACTTTAATCTTAGCACTAACATTCGCATGCAGCTTAAGATTAACACCATAAATTCCCAGCGCCTTAATCGGTTCTTCAATTTCAATCTTTCTTTTATCAATATTATGACCTTTTTCAGTAAGTGCATCCGCAATCATTTGAGTAGTAACAGTACCGAAAATTTTATCTTCTTCACCAACCTGAACAGGTATAGTAACAGATATAGGTTCCAGCTTTGCAGCAAGTTCTTCGGCAGCTTTTATTTCCTGCTGATTACGTTTTTCAACAGCTTTTTTCTCTTCTTCGAGCGCTTTAATATTTCCTTTTAAAGCAGTGTAAGCAATACCGCGCGGGAAAAGGAAATTTCTTGCATAACCACCTTTAACATCAACAATCTCTCCTATTTTGCCCAGGTTCTCGAAGTCTTGTCTTAAAATAACTTTCATTGTTTCACTCCAACTTATTTTTACTATCTGACAGTATCAGAAACGTACGGCAATAATGCCATATGTCTTGCACGTTTTATTGCAATTGCAAGTTCACGTTGATACTTTGAGCTTGTACCAGTTATTCTTTTAGGAATAATCTTGCCCTGCTCTGTTATAAATTTCTGCAAAAGTTTTACATCCTTGTAATCAATATATTTGATTCCACTTTGAGTAAATCTGCAGACTTTTTTAGTTTTAATTTCTTTCTTCATTTTCGCTACCTGTTTGTTTTATTAAGCTTGCTTCTTCTTCAGATAAAAATTTATCAAAAGAATCTTCGGTATAGTCGATAGAATCATCAACAGCTACACTTAGTTCATCATCTTCAGCCATACCATTTTCTTCAGAACCGATTAGTCTTTTATTTAAGAACTGGATTCTTCTTGCTTTGATTTCAACGATACTTCTGTTATGTCCATCTTCAGATTTCCAACTTCTGCTTTGCAACTCACCATCAACCAGAACTGCAGAACCTTTTCTTAATCTGTCTCTGCAGCTTTCAGCAAGTTTGTTCCAGGCAACAACACCAATATAACAAACATCTTCCTGCCATTGATTAGAGCTATCTTTGAATTTTCTATTTGAAGCAATTGAAAAATTTACAACGGGAGTTCTATTTGTAGTTTCTCTAAAAACAGGATCCTTTGTAAGATTACCAGCTACAATCACATAATTAATTTCCGGCATTTTCAAATCAGCCATTTGTAAACCTCCAAACTAAATCTATTTATTGTTAGTTATCATTTTCTTCATTTTCAACATCCTGTTCATCAGAAGCAATCGGGGCTTCCATTATTTCAGATGTTATTTCTTCTTTTAAAGTAGCTGAAAGTGTTTTATTTTTTTCCAACTGTTCGAGAGCATCATTACTAAGATTTAAAGTCAAATGTCTTAGTATTTGTTCGTCTAATAAATAAATTCTTTCAAGCTTTGCAATCATATCTCTGGGACCATCAATCCTGTAAATAGCGTAGTACCCTATTTTACTTTTTGCTACCGGATAGGCAAGACGTTTTCTACCCCAGTTCTCAATTTCGCGGATAGTTCCGCCATTAGAAATGATGAAATCTTTAATTTTGGTAAGAATAGCTTCGATTTGCTGATCATCTAATGCAGCATTAACAAGAATGGCGCTTTCGTACACACCTGTTCTCATTTGTAATCACCTCCCTTTGGACATTTAGACCCTTACTATGTCTTTCAATAGTAAGAGCAGGGTTTATAAATATTGTTAATTTCTTTATTAAAAATTACTTAATTAATGGTGCAATAACAAGTGAAATTACCGACATTAGTTTTAGTAAAATATTAAGTGATGGACCAGAGGTATCTTTAAATGGATCACCTACAGTATCACCAACTACTGCTGCTTTATGAGCATCTGAGCCTTTAAAGTATTTTTGTCCGTTAAATTCAATTCCTTCTTCAAACATCTTCTTTGCATTATCCCATGCACCACCGGCATTAGCCTGAAAAATTGCCATCAATACACCTGATACTGTAACACCTGCAATCAATCCGCCTAACATTTCTTTATTTCCAAAAAATCCTGTTAAAACCGGAACAATAACAGCTAATAAACCAGGGAGAACCATTTGTTTAATTGCTGATTTGGTAGATATTTCAACACATTTTCCGTATTCAGCTTTACCATGAGCCTGTTCAAATACATCAACGTCTTCTTTATTCCATTCAGACTGCTCTATTCCCTTATTCTTCTTCATTACCTCTAAAGCTGCTTTTAGCTGAGGGATTGAGCTAAACTGTCTTCTCACCTCTTCGATCATAGCCATAGCAGCCTTGCCGACAGCTTGCATAGATATAGCAGAAAATAATAAAGGAATCATAGCCCCTACAAATAAACCAGACATTACTTCTGCTTTAGATATATCGATTGTTTTTATTTCTGCTGCAGTCATATATGCACCAAACAATGCAAGTGCAGTTAATGCAGCTGAACCAATAGCAAAGCCTTTACCAATAGCAGCAGTTGTATTTCCAACTGCATCCAATTTGTCAGTTCTTGATCTGACTTCTTTTGGAAGTTCAGACATCTCTGCAATTCCTCCTGCATTATCCGAAATCGGACCATATGCATCAACCGCAAGCTGAATTCCTAAAATAGAAAGCATACCAACAGCAGCAATAGCAATTCCATATAAACCGCCAAAATTAAAAGACAGAATTATTGCAAATGCTAAAACCAGGATAGGAAGAGCGGTTGACATCATACCAACACTTAAACCTGCAATTATATTTGTAGCAGAACCTGTAATTGATTGTCTGGCAATACCAAGGACAGGTCTTTTTCCGCTTCCAGTATAAAACTCTGTTATCATTCCGATTAAAGCACCTGTAACAATACCAACCACTGTTGCAATAAAAATTCCTGTTGAGGTATAAAGGTTTCCTTTTACAGGATCAGCCCATTGGTATAGCGGGTCCTGATAATACCAGCTATCCGGTAATAACCATTTAATTATAACCCAGGAAGATATTATCATTAAAACCCCGGCTACAATATTCCCGAAATTAAGTGCTTTTTGCGGATCACCACCCTCTTTTACTCTAACGAAAAATGTACCTATAATTGAAGCAACAATTCCTACACTGGCAATAACAAGTGGTAATAAAACAGCACCAAGACCGTTAAAATTATTTGAAAATTCAGGTATCACAAAAAACATAGCTCCAAGCACCATCGTACTTACTATAGAGCCAACATAAGATTCGAAAAGATCTGCGCCCATTCCGGCAACATCACCCACATTATCTCCCACATTATCTGCAATTGTAGCCGGATTTAACGGGTGATCTTCAGGAATCCCTGCTTCAACTTTTCCCACCAGATCAGCACCAACATCAGCAGCTTTAGTATATATACCTCCACCAACTCTTGCAAATAAAGCAATTGATGAAGCGCCAAAAGAAAATCCTGTTACAATTGTAATAACTTTGGTTACACTATAAACATCAGACAATCCATATATATCTCCATAAACAAACAATAAACTTCCTAATCCCAATACGCCTAAACCTACAACACCAAGTCCCATAACCGAACCGCCAGCAAAAGCAATTTCAAGCGCTTTTCCCAGACTTGTTCTGGCAGCCTGTGTAGTTCTGACATTTGCTTTAGTTGCAACTTTCATCCCTATAAAACCGGCTAAAGCCGAACACAGAGCACCAACAACAAAGGATAATCCGACAAGGG
>JAVEUY010000140.1:0-6914 GCA_034005315.1 Ignavibacteriaceae bacterium
TTCAACAAAAATGTCGTGGGACTGGTCAACCGCAGGTAAATTGAAAGATGGTGAGCCTTATGAAGAAGATGACAGTTTAGGTAATCATACTTATTTATCTATTAAAGGTGATTTTACATGGGCACGAAATGTTGTGCCGGATTATATTTGGTTTAACGGCACCGCTTCTCATTATATTGAAGGTGATCAGATTGCCGATACAACAAAACCATTAGTCTTAAATCAACTGCACGGATCTTATGCTGATGATGATTCAAAAATTTATCCTGTAAAAATCCACGTTGCAAAACAACCATACGATCCTGTTAACAAAATATTAATTCAGCCGAAACTTTTTGCTGAGAAAAAAGGTGAAGGAGCATTTTGGTTAGACTTTAACTGGCAAACAGCAGCGGTTGAAGGAATGAAAGAAGCGAATCTTCCATTCAGCGGAAAGATTTCATTTATTAATACCAAAATGTACTGGCCTGTAAATCACATGGTTGCTGTAAAAGAAAATACACTTAGCTGTAACAGTTGTCATTCAAGAGAAAACAGCAGACTTGCAGGTCTTAATGATTTTTATATGCCGGGAAGAGATTACTCTAAGATTGTAGAAGTCGGCGGAGTTTGGATGCTGATACTTACCTTACTCGGTGTAATTGCACACACATCAGTTAGAATATTTATTTCAGTAAAAGCGAAGAAGGGAGGCAAGCTGTGAAAAAGAAACAAGTTTATGTGTACAAAGCTTTTGAAAGATTCTGGCACTGGATGCAGGCTGTATTGATTTTCTTTTTGGCTTTCAGCGGATTTGAAATACACGGTTCTTATACTTTTTTTGGTTTCAGGGATGCAGTTAAATATCATAATATCGCTGCTTATATGCTGATTATACTTATTGTATTTGCAGTCTTCTGGCATTTTGCAACAGGTGAATGGAGACAATATATTCCTTCATTTAAAAATATTGCAGCACAGCTTAATTATTATATTTTCGGAATTTTTAAGAATGCACCGCATCCTACAAAAAAAACGGTGTTAAGCAAACTCAATCCTCTGCAAAAGCTTACCTACTTCGGATTGAAGATATTAGTAATCCCTGTAATTGTTACATCAGGTTTGCTTTATATGCTTTACAGATATCCGCAAAGATATGGGATTGAATCACTTAATATTGAGTCGTTAGAGCTTATTGCAATAATTCATACAATAGCTGCTTTTTTTCTTATATCGTTTATAATAACTCATTTGTACTTAATTACAACCGGTGAAAAAATTACTACAAACTTAAAAGCAATGTTAACCGGTTATGAAGAATTAGAAGAACATAATGATGAAGAAAAAAGAGATTCATCAGAAAAAAATTGAATAGAGGAATTTATGGAAGAAAAAAAATATATGAATCCATATCTGGCTGGTACATTATTGGGACTTTTACTACTGGCTACAATTTACATTACCGGAAGAGGATTAGGTGCAAGCGGAGCAGTAAAAAGTTTTACTGTTGGAATTGTAGAAACAACTGCACCTGAACATACAAATAATAACTCCTTCTATACAGAATATGCAAAAGAACATGAAGGCAGTCCTTTAATGAATTGGCTTGTCTTTGAAGTTGTCGGCGTACTTATCGGAGGATTTATATCCGGTTTAATTTCAAACAGATTAAATCTGAAACTGGAATACGGACCAAGATCAAAACCAAACATAAGAATTGCAGGTGCATTAATCGGCGGATTGCTTTTTGGATTCGGTGCACAGCTTGGCAGAGGTTGTACCAGCGGTTCTGCGCTTAGCGGTATGGCAGTACTTTCTGCAGGTGGATTGATTACTATGATGGCAATTTTCGGAGGGGCATATTTGTTTGCATATTTCTTCAGAAAACTCTGGATATAGAAAGGAGAGCATTTACTTATGGGACCATTAGTACCGGATATTGTAGGACCTGAACTAAACTATATTATTGCTCTTATTATCGGAATATTTTTCGGAGTAATATTAGAACAAGCAGGGTTTTCTACTTCTAAAAAATTAGTAGGATTGTTTTACGGATATGACTTTACAGTGCTTAGAGTTTTTTTTACTGCAGGTATTGTTGCAATGATTGGTGTAATTGCTTTCGAGCATTTTGGATTAATGGATATTAGTCTTACATATATCAATCCAACATTTCTCTGGTCTGCTGTTGTTGGCGGATTGATTATGGGGCTGGGTTTTGTAATTGGCGGTTTTTGTCCGGGCACAAGTATTTGCGCTGCTGCAATTGGTAAGATTGATGCAATGATTTTTATTGCAGGTTCGTTTATTGGCGTTTTTATTTTTGCAGAAGGTTATCCAATCTGGGAAGATTTATATAAAGCTGAAAACTGGGGCAGTGTAAGAATATTTGATATACTTGGAATGCAGCAAACTGTTTTTGCTTTTATATTAACTGCAATTGCATTATTAATGTTTTGGATGGTTTCTATAATTGAAAATAAAGTAAACGGAATTAAGAAACCTGTTTTCCGAATTACACCTTATTATGTTACGATAGTAATAATCGGAACTGTTCTTTCACTTTCTGCTTTTGTTTTGACTGAAAGAAAAGACTACATGCAGCAATTAGTTTCTGATAAAGAATTTGTAAACATTTATAATATAAAAAGCATGAGTGTTGATGAGCTGGCTTATCGATTAATTAAAAATGATAACAGATTACAGATTATAGATTTTCGTTCGCCTGAAGATTTTAAAAAAGAAAGTCTCCCTGGTTCTACTCCATTTACATTCGATAATCTTTTTGAAAAAGAGCCAGGCAGAATTTTAAGTATCAGACATAAAATTAATTTATTTGTTGCTGAAGATGAATTTCAGGAAAGAGAATTTGCAATCATAGCTGAAAGATTAGGTTTTAAAAATATTATAATACTGGAAGGTGGATTAAATAAATTCAATAAAGAAATTATAGAATTTGATAAATCTCTGGCAGCAAATAACCCCAGGGAAGCGGATACTTACAGGTTCAGAACAAAAGCCAGTTCAATAATTCCTGTTTTAATAAAAGAGAATAAATCAACCGGACTGGTTAAGAAGACGCAAAAACGAGTTATTGGCGGATGTTAAATATTAAATATTAAGCCGGTTTTTAGCCGGCTTTTTTTATTACTTAATAACCTGATTCCGAATGTCCTAACTTTTCCTAATACAAAAAGTAAAGTTGTAATTACGACTTTTATCATACCAAATATTTTTTGTTTTTCTTATAAGTTGCTGATAAAAGTTTTTATACCTGTAAATCAAATTGAGCAGGAATCATTAAAACTATTATTAAAAATAAACCTGATAAAGTATAAATGAAGATAAATGAACTAACGCAGCTAAACTTATTCACGTAATAAATAACAATTATTCACCTAACATAAGCTTTTAGTTCAATAAACGATTCAGTTTCAGTAAGTCAAAAAAAACTGTGAATAAAAAGAAGTATCTTTACATAGTAAATTTATTTTATTCTTCTACAACTGTTAAAAAATAATATTATGAAACTAAAGACTATAATCCTGGCAATACTGTTAGGATTTTTTTATTCAATATCTTCTCAATCAATTAGTATTCAGGGAACAGTGTCTGATTTAAAAACAAATCAGCCTGTATCCGGAGCTTATGTTTTTATAAATTATAATTATTCCACTTACACAAATAACCATGGATTATTTACAATATCTGATATTCCAGCCGGTAAATACGAAATAAAAATTTCACGACTGGGTTATAAATTATATTCAAGCGAAATAATTATTGAATCATCATCAAAAGATTTTAATTATAAACTCGAACCATCACTGATTGAGCTTGATGAGGTAATTGTTACAACAAGTAAAACAGAGGATTATTTAAAAAACTCACCTTACTCAGAATTACTTATCAGCAATAAAGAAATAGAATCGAAGCCGTTGCAGTCATTTGCAGATATTGTTAAAGATCAGCCGGGAGTTTCACTTTTGCGTGATGGTGTTTGGGGAACAGAAATAAGTATCCGTGGATTGAACAGAGAAAATATTGTTACTTTGATAGACGGCAGCAGGATTTTAACAGCAACTGATATTGCCGCACGTTTATCAATGATAAATTTAAATGACATTGACAGGATTGAAATTATAAAGGGTGCTTCATCATCTATTTATGGTTCAGGTGCAACAGGAGGAATTGTAAATATAATTACTAAGTCTCCGTCTTTTAATAACACATTTTCTTTAAACGGAAATTTTGCTGCACAGTATAATTCTGTAAATGATTTATCAGCTCTTTCCGGAGCATTATACAGCGGAGGATTTTTTTGGGCATCTAAATTTGCAGGTTCTTACAGAAAAGCAAATAATATTCAAACTCCGCAAGGTGAATTAAAAAACAGTCAGTTTGAAGATTATAGTTTTACCGGCTCATTAAATGTTCTACCCATTACTAATCATAAACTTTCTGTTGATTATCAGCTTTTCAAAGCAAATGATGTTGGAATTCCCGGTGCATCTGTTTTTCCGGATAATGCAGATGTTCGTTATCCTTTTGAAAAGAGAGAATTAATTTCTGCTGGATATGAGATTCAGAATATTTCAGATATGTTTTATAAATTTTCTGCAAAATATTCTTATCAGTTTATTGCAAGAGATGTTGAAAATATTCCGCACACAGTTCAGACAGTTCCTGGTTCCGGCAGCACACCGACAAGAAGAGTCAGTGTTCTTAAAATAACTCCGGGAGCAGATCATAGAAGTAATAATATTTTACTTCAGGGAAATCTTTTGTTGGCAAACTGGAATAACTTAATTCTTGGATTGGATTATTGGGATAGAAAATATGAAGGTCATAGAGAAAAATATCAGAAGATAGAAGTGCTTGATTCAGTAGGTCAGGTTAGTAATACAATAAATAAAATTATCGGCGAGAAACCACTGCCGAATTCATCTTACAGCAGCTTAGGTTTTTTTGCACAGGACGGTATGAATTTGTTAAAGGATAAATTAGATCTTAATCTTGGTGCAAGATATGATTATATCAGTATTACCGGTGAAAAAACTTTTAATCCTGAGTATGAAATTACAAATGGAAATTTAAATAATAATCCTGCCGGTCAGCAGATAATATGGAATGATGTTAAATCAAATAACAGTTCGTTTAGCTCTAATTTAGGATTAAAGTATTCATTAAATCCAATGATAAATATTACTCTTGGATTAGCTTATTCATTCCGCTCTCCTTCATTGGAAGAAAGATTTCAGTTTATTGATCAGGGAAGTTTGGTTAGAGTTGGAAATCCTGACTTAAAACCTGAAGAAGGAAAGAATATAGATTTTGGAATCAGACTATATTCTGATAATCTTAAAATTATTACAAGTGTTTATTATAGTTATTTCAATAATCTTGTTTCAGAAATCCGAGGCACTTTTGAAGGAAGGAATGCTACTTTTAAAACAAACATCGGTGAAGCAAGAATATATGGATTTGATCTTAGCACAGAATATAACTTCGTAAGTGATTATGTTTTTTATACTGCGTTTTCTTATACCAAAGGTGATGACATTACAGGTGATGGAAATCTTCCTGAGATTCCGCCTTTAAACGGAACTGCAGGATTGAGATTTAATATTTTTGATTATGGCAATGCGGATATCTCATCTACATTATTTGCTGAACAAGGAGATGTTGCACAAGGCGAATTAAAAACTCCGGGTTATGCAATTTTTAATTTAGTTTTTTCATCTGTGCCGATTGATTTTACATCTGTTAAAATCAGATTTTATGCAGGAGTGGATAATCTCTTTGATAAATCATATCGTAATCATCTTTCAACAACAAGAGGTAGTTTAACTATAGAACCGGGAAGAAATATTTTTGCTAAATTAGCTGTTGAGTTTTAGATTCTATGTTACTGTTTTTACAAGCAGAGCCGTTGATATTATCTTGTATTAAATATAAAGATTGCTTCGGTTATTCCTTTTTCCTCAATGAGAAATGCAAACAATAATAATTATTAAAATAATATTCCGATGACCTGGTTTTTAATAGCATTACTTTCTTCGTTCTTATCTGCGTATGCAGCTATTACACAAAAGAAAGTTTTATTTGATCTTAATCCTGTTGAGTTTTCATTTCATTTAGCTGTTGTTAATCTGGTATTATCAATCCCGTTTTTTTTCTTTATCAATTATGATACAATAACTTCATACAATCTGTTTATTTTATTTATCAAATCAGTTATTGGTGTGCTTGCATTTTTATGTGTAATGACAGCGTTAAAAAATCTGCAGATAAGCAATGCTTTACCATTGCTTGCTTTAACTCCCGGACTTGTTGCTGTATTTGCATTTCTGTTACTCGGTGAATCTCTCAGCTCTTTTGAAATTATAGGATTGATATCACTTATAGTTGGAACATATATTCTTGAAAGTAAAAGTCTTAAAGAAATATTATTTCCATTAAGTGTATTTTTTAAATCAAAATATCATCGTTATATCTTAGCAGCTTTACTTTTATTTACTGCTTCTTCGGTGATGGATAAACTGCTTTTAGTTAAACTTGATTTTACACCTGTATCATTAACAGCTTTTCAGCACTTGTATTACGCTGTTTTATTCCTGATTATATTTCTTATATCTGAAAGAAAATTTGAGTTTAAAAGATTACTTCCGAACAGAAAAGATTATTTGTGGATTGCATTGATATCAGTTTTAACATTAGGATATCGTTTTACTCAGGTTGTATCAATCAGTATGTCATCAGTTGCTTTAACTCTGGCAGTAAAAAGAACTTCTGTTTTGTGGGCTACAATAATCGGAGGAAAAATTTTCAAAGATTCTAATATGTTAAAAAAAGTTATTGCAGTTCTGTTTATCTTACTCGGTGCAATTCTGATTTTGCGAGATTAAAAAAAAGGATTAAATATGAAATCAAAA
>JAVEUY010000141.1:0-6897 GCA_034005315.1 Ignavibacteriaceae bacterium
CAAAATCAGGATGTTGAAGTAAATACTTATTTTGGTCAGATGACTTTTGTTGATGTTGCGCAATATATGGGAGTAATTATTTTCTTTCTCGCGATTTTTTCTATGTTTGTTAATTGGAAGGACCCTCTGGTAAGATATCTGACTATCCTGGCAGTTATTGCAACTTTAATTTCTTTTGGCAGTACATTTCCAATAGCCTATGATTTGATGTTCCATTATTTCCCGTTCTTCGATAAATTCAGAGTGCCATCAATGATTTTGATTTTAGTTCAGTTAAGCTTTCCAATACTTGCAGGACTTGGAATTGCAAAAGTAATCGAGCTGAAAAATCAGAATGACAAAAAATACATTAATATTATCAGAAATATTTTCTATGTATTTGCCGGGATATTTGTATTAACTATTCTTCTGTCTTCACCGATAAAAAGCTGGTTTATCAATCATATCAATGATGCTGGAGAAAAGGGAACAAGGCTTCAACAGATTCATGATTTTATGGCGGATATGTTTTTGGGTGATTTAAGATTAGCATTTTTCTTTTCAACTGCGGCTTTTGGTTTAATCTATGCTTATTTAAAAACTACATTTAGCAAGGATTTAATGGTTGGGATGATTGTTGTATTAAGCCTGATTGATATAATAAGAATTGATAACCGCGGCGAAACTTATACAGAAGCACAGAATCAAAAACAATTATTTAGCAAACCTGCTTATATTTCTGCAATTGAATCACTGAACGACAAATCAGTATTCAGAATTATAAATCTTAAACAAGATGGCTCGCTTGGATCTGTTCAGCAAAACTCAAACTATAATGCTTACTTTTTAACACAGGATTTGTATGGGTATTCGGGAATAAAACCAAGAGCATATCAGGATTATATGGATGTACTTGGTAGTCCTGTTAATCAGACGCTTTGGCGAATGACTAATACAAAATATGTAGTAACAGATAAACCAATTAACTTTGCCGGATTAGTTCCTGTTTACTCAAGTGAAAAAACTTTTGTATATCAAAATCAAGACGCACTGCCGCGCGCATATTTTGTAAATTCGGTGCAAAAGGCAACAGCAATAGAAATACTAAACAAAGTAAATAACAATCATTTTGATCCTAAGGAAATTGCATTTGTTGAAAGTGAAGATTTACAGGTAGATAAACCTGACAGCACTGCTTATGTGAATATCGAAAAATATGATAATGAAAATATTTACTTAAATGTTAAAGCAAGTGGAAATAATTTTCTGTTTTTAGGTGATACTTTTATGTCAGGCGATGCAGACTATAAATTATTTAAAATTCCCACCGGCTGGAAAGCGTATATCGATGGTAATGAAACGAAAATTTACAGAACTAATCACGATTTCAGAGGAATCGTAGTTCCTGCTGGTGAACATAAAATTTATTTTGAGTATTTACCTGAATCATTTGTAATATCAAAAAACGCTTCAATGATTTTAAGTTCTCTTGTTTTGTTAGGATTAATATTTTCAATCTGGCTTAACTTAAAAAAGAAGAAAAATTCTTAAAAATCTTTTAAGTTTCATTTTTTAATGATTTTATGCTTAAAAAACTCTTTCTCTTTAGCAATTATTAACTTATTGAGATTGACAAAACAATTAATTTAATTTAAGTTAAATAGCAAAATTCGAAAGGGAGTGAGATGAAACGTTCAATTAGTTTTTCAGCTCTTATTATTTCTCTGTTTATACTTTCCTGCACTACTGAGATAGTTGCTCCTAAATTAAACGAATCAGGAAAATTGATACTTAAGATTGATAAGCAAAATGCACCAACGACAGTAGCTGTAGTGAAAGCCTATCTCACTCGTGAGAATCACGATCCGATTATTGGAACACTAAATTTATTATCAGACTCAACCGCAGATATATTATTTGAACAGATAGCCGCTGGTCAATGGCATCTTAAAGTTGATGCAGAAGATGATAGCAGTGTAGTATTATATACTGGTGAATCAGATGTTGAGGTATTTGCGGGATTCACAAGTCAGGTATATTTAACATTATATCCGACAGGTTCAGGAGTAGGTTCAATTTACATAAATGTAACTTGGGGAGTTCCGTTAAATAGCAACTGGATTGATTATCCATATAATCCGATTATATCTTCAACCGGAAATTATTACGATCCATACGGAGTTACTCAACCCGTTGTTCTTTTTGATGGTGGTATTTATAAAATCTGGTATGCTGGTGTTAGTGCTTCAAGTCGTGCTTATATTTTATATTCGGAGTCTTCAGACGGTTACAATTGGACTTTTCATTCGAGTAACCCGGTTCTTGTGCATGGAAAATATGGTGACTGGGATTATCTTTCGGTCAGTCCTGGTGCGGTAATAAAGGAATATGGAATATTTAAAATGTATTATTCCGGTTGGTCTGATGAGTATAGTAATTGGCACATTGGTTTAGCAACTTCTGTTGATGGAATTAACTGGATTAAACACTCGAATCCAGTAATATATGGTACCTATAATTGGGAATATCAGATAATACCGAACTCAATTATGAAAATTGATAATACTTACTTCCTTTATTTTACAGGAAGAAATTATCCTTATTATGCAATTGGTGTCGCTACATCTGTTGATGGAATTAATTGGACTAAATATCAGGGTAATCCCATATTAGTTAGTAATATGCCCTGGGAATCTACTGGAGTAACAGATGCCTCGGTTATAAAAGAAAACGGAGTTTTAAAAATGATATATGGAACCGCTGGTAGTAATGGATTTGGTTTAGCAACATCAACAGATGGGTATAATTGGAATAAATCACCTAATAATCCATTTGTAACTAATCAAAATACTTCTAATGGCTGGGCATCTTTTAAAATGTCTTATCCATATTGGATAAAGACTAATAATGATTATAAAATTTATTACAGCGGAATGAATAATTACAATGGTTATCATAGAATAGGAGTGATGCGTAAACAATAAACTAATATGAAAAAACATTTTATTAGTCAAACCCTATGCATTATTTTGCATAGGGTTTTTTTATATAATTAAAATTTATAAGAGACTTGTTTTAATTTTAACCTTTAATGCTCGAAAAATTTAAATACTTCTTAAAACATTCTATTATTTATAGTATCAGTAATGTTGCAACAAAAGCATCGGGAATAATTTTACTTCCCATTTACACAAGCTATTTTACTGTCGAAGAGTTTGGCAGACTTGGGCTTGTTCTTGCAATAATTACTATCTTAATTCAGATTGTAGTGCTTGGGCAAAATCAGTCAATATTAAAATTTAATAATCAGATTGAATATGTAGATAAAAAAAAATCAATTCTCTTCACACTTTCCTTATTTGTTCTGATCATTGCTATTCTGTTTATTGTAATAGGCGAAGCAGCAACTCCTTGGATTGCAAGAATTTTAGGCAATATTAAAGATTATTATTCTGCACTTAGAATTGGAATTTATATTGTCGTTGTATCAGTTATTAATAACATCTTTCAAAATAAACTTAGAGCTGATGAAAAGTCTGTATCATTTACAGTAATTAGTTTAATTAAATTGTTTGTTCTGATTGTTGCAACAGTTTATTTAGTTACTTCACATGAACTTGGTATTAATGGTGTTTTATACGGTCAGTTAATTTCGGAAATAGTAACACTAATTATTTTTGTCCCGCTGATGTTAAGATTAATGGAGTTTAAATTTGAGAGGAATATTTTATCAGAATCCTTAAAGTTCGGTCTGCCATTAATTTTTAGCGGATTATCTATGACCTTATTAAATATAAGCGATAGATTTTTAATAAAATTTTTAGCTTCCGAAGAAGCACTAGGATTATATGAATTAGGTTATCGCGTTGCTGGAATATTAAATATGTTTATGATAATGCCTTTAAGCTTAACATTATTACCGGTTGCATATAAAGTGTATAAGCAGCCGGGAGACAAAGACTATTATCGTAAGATAATGACTTATGCAGCCTATCTGCTTGTTTGGGGTGCTTTAACATTGTCTATCTTTAGTAAAGAAATTATTGAGCTTTTTTCTGGCAGTAGTTCGTATTTACCGGCTTATAAGGTTGTTCCAGTTATTTTATTTGCTTATGTATTTTCGGGAATGAGTATGATATCATCAATTGGGATATATTTAACTTCAAAGACAACTTATATAGCGATAATAACAATAGTATCAGCAGCTATAAATATATTTCTCAATTATCTATTTATTCCAGTTTACGGCATAATGGGAGCTGCAGTTAATACATTAATTGCATTTTTAGTCTTGTATTTTTTATCATTAAAAATATCGAACCGATATTATAAAATTGGTTTTGAAAACAGTAAGCTATTAAAACTTTTTATTTTAAGCGTAATCATTTTATGGTTAGCAGCTTACTTAAGTGATATTTCTTTACTACTTAGAGTTATTCTTAAAGTGGTGATAATATTTTTCTTTCCTGTCTTGCTTGCATTGTTTGGCTATTTTAATAAAAAAGAAATAAATGCAATTTCCGGAGCAATTAAGAAATGGTATAATCCGTTTAATTGGAGAAAGAATTTGAATTTAAAAGAAATCAATAAGAAAGAAATTGATTAACATTTATGCAAGATAATATAATTAAATACAGCGATATTGAAATTTTTAGTAAAACGAATATTGATCCGGTTGGTTTTTTATTTGTTTATAAAGATAAATATTACAGAGCTATTAAAGATGAAGCTATTGAAGATATACTTTATCTATTCAATTCAGGTGCGATTAAAAAACTAAATGATTTAAACTTAATACCTTCTACAAAAATATCAGATCTGAAATTGGAGGGTCATAAATTAGTCTTAGAACATGAAAGGATTGAGATAATTACTTACTCTTCTGAATGGTCTTTCGAAATGTTGAAAGCTGCAGCAAAGCTAATAATAGATATAAACAAGGTTTTGTTTGAATACGGGTTTGAAACAAAGGATGCCCATTATAATAATATTGTATTTGATAAATACATCCCAAAGTTTGTTGATATTGGTAGTTTTCATAGAAGGAAAAATCTTAAATATTGGGAGTGTAAAGATGAATATTACAGAAGCTTTGTTTATCCTCTTAAAATCTGGGCAGCAGGTAATTCTCAGTTAGCAAAAAGATCTGTATCAGATCCATCTTCTCTTTTATTGAGATATGAATATACTTTATATAAACATCCTTTTCTTAGAATAATTCCGAAATCAATTATTATTAAAATTTCTTTTCTGCTGGAGGTCTTGAGGAATCTCTCAAAATTTGATTTAGACAATATGCTCATAGTGCATAATCCTAAATTAAAGCGTAAAGTTCTAAAAATATTACATAAAATTTCCCTATGTGGATTTCTCCCGCATAACAGTGTTAATCTCAATAGGCTTGAAAGAAAAGTTAAGAGAATAAAAAGACCAGTTTATTCATCAAAGTGGGGTGACTATCACTCAAGAGTTAACAAGGCTGAGTTATTTAAAGCAGGTGGAAGATTTTATCTGATTATAAAGTTAATTAAATAATATAACAATACTGAGATTTTCGAGATTGGCGGAAATCAAGGAATGCTCTCAATTGAGCTAAGCAAATTTATTGATAAAATAATCTGTTCGGATTATGATGAAGTTGCTGTTGATGGTATGTATCTAAATATTTTAGAAACCAAATCTAAAATTACACCAGTTTTACTGGATATTATGCATCCGATATATTTGAATAGTCCGTTCATAGAAAAATCAAAACCGCAAGTCCGGTTTAAATCTCAAGCAACATTGGTATTAGCTGTAACACACCATCTGATCTTAGGACAGAAGAAATCTATAGATGAAATATTTGAAACTATATTACAATACACTAAAGAGTATTTGTTCATAGAATTTATGCCAAATGGAATTGATAAAGGTCCAGTTCCTGATTGGTATAACTTCGATTGGTTTAAAGAACATTGTGAAAAATATCTTGATATTCTTTTGATCAGGCAAACAACTGATGATGGAAGCAGAATTTTGTTTTTAGGTAAAGTGAAGAATTGAAATACTTTTTGTTCAAGATACTATGCCTGAGAAGGCTTATTTGAAGTTAAGTTTTTATATACATTCCAGAAATTTTCAAAGTAGTTAATTTTACTTAACTCACTAATTCGGTTTTTTGAGTTTATCTTATTTTCAGTTTCTAACTTTTCATCAGAAAGGATTTCAATTATTAGTTTGCTTAAAGATATTTCATCTTCAGGATCAAAAATAAATCGTTCATCAACAATTGTTTCGGGAAGTGATGTAGTATTTGCACAAATTACAGGAACTTCATATCTCATTGCTTCATACAATGGACCGCTTCCTGCTTCATACAAAGTTGGTATTACAACAAGCTCAGTATTTTTATAAAGACCAATCAAATCTTCTTCAGGAACTATTCCTAAAAACTTAACAGAGCCTTCGAGCTTAAGCTCGTAAATCTTCTTCTCAATAACGGAAAAATAATCTGTTTTATTGCCTGTGCAGAGTAATTTGATATCTGGGATTTTATCCTGGACAAGTTTTACTACCTCTAATAATCTTAAATGATTTTTATGTTTCCAAGTAGCTGCAGGATAAAAAAGATATTTCTTTGAAATTGAATATTTGTTTTTAAGAGTCTCCCAACTTGTTTCTTTTTTTGTTGTGAACCAGTCTTCAGAAAAAGGCGGAGGGCACACTTTTACTTTATCTTCAGCAACGTTATAAAATTTCAGTATATCTTTTTTAATATGATTAAAAGAAACGATGATCTGATCTGAATAATTTATTGCTTTATGGTTGTTGATAGCTCGATGTATTCTTTCGCCTGAACTAAAGTTTTCGGGCATATGAAATTCCTGAAGATCGTGCATAGTAATTATAACAGGCACATCAATTCCATAAACAGGG
>JAVEUY010000142.1:0-6879 GCA_034005315.1 Ignavibacteriaceae bacterium
TTTGAATGTTGCTGTTAGTAATATTATTGCACAAATATCTTTGGTCACTACATAATAATCCATCAGGAGCGCATTCTTTTAGCATTTATTTTTTTTATTTTTGAAAAAATAATATTAACTATTTAAACAGAGGGAATTATGAAGAAAGCAGTTATTGTTTCCGCAAAAAGAACAGCAATTGGTTCATTCAATGGTGTCTTATCATCTTTTTCTGCAGCACAATTAGGCAGCTTTGCTATTAAATCAGTTTTAGAGGATTCTAAAATTGATTCTACGATTGTGGATGAAGTAATAATGGGCAATGTTTTAATGGCAGGACAAGGACAAGCACCAGCAAGGCAGGCAGCTTTATATGCAGGTCTTCTTGATAAGACAGAGTGCTTAACAATAAATAAAATGTGTGGAAGTGGATTGAAATCAGTGATGCTGGCTCAACAAGCGATAGCATTGGGAGATGCTGATATTGTAATTGCTGGCGGACAAGAAAGTATGACTAACGCTCCGTATCTTCTTTCAAATGCAAGAAATGGTTATCGTTTAGGACATGGAGAATTAAAAGATTCTATAATCACTGATGGTTTATGGGATGTTTATAACAATGTTCATATGGGTAGTTGTGCTGAATCTTGTGCAAGAGATTTTGCTTTTACAAGAGAAGAACTGGACAACTTTGCTATTGAATCTTATAAAAGAGCAAATGAGGCAGTTAATTCAGGTAGATTTGATGATGAGATTTATCCGATAAAACAAACTTCAAAATCTGGTGAAATTATTATCAATAGAGATGAAGAACCTGGGAAAGTAAAATATGATAAAATCCCTTCACTTAAACCGGTATTTGAAAAGAACGGAGTTGTAACCGCTGCCAATGCTTCAAGTATTAATGACGGTGCAGCAGCTTTGCTGATCATGAGCGAAGAAAAAGCTAAGGAATTAAAACTTACTCCATTAGTAGAAATTATTGCACATAGTTCAGTAGCAAAAGCACCAATCGAGTTTACAACAGCTCCTGCTGATGCTATAAATAAAGTATTAAAAAAAGCAGGAATGAAAATTAAGGATATAGACATTTGGGAAATCAATGAAGCTTTTGCTGTTGTTTCTCTCGCTGTTAATAAAATTTTAGGATTAACAAATGAAAATGTAAATATTAATGGAGGTGCTATTGCATTAGGACATCCAATTGGGGCAAGCGGAGCAAGGGTACTTGTTACTCTTATTTACGAAATGAAAAGAAGAAAACTTAAATATGGACTTGCGTCTTTGTGCATCGGAGGAGGAGAAGCATCTGCTCTTATTGTTAAAAATTATTTATAAGGAGTTTATTATGGATATAAAAAAAGTTGCTGTAATTGGCGGCGGAACAATGGGAAATGGAATTGCTCATGTGTTCGCTTTAAATGGTTTTGATGTTTATTTAACCGAAACTTCAGAGACTCTTTTAAATCGGGCAATTACCACAATTACTTCTAATTTAGATCGGCAGGTTAAAAAGCAAATCATTACTGAGGATATTAAAGCTAAGACATTAAATAGAATTATCAGCATAATCGGGATTAAAAACATACCCGAAGATGTTCAATTAGTTGTAGAAGCTATTTATGAGAATAAAGAAACTAAACTATCTATTTTCAAAGAATTAGAGGGGCGAATAAATACTAATTGTATATTTGCTTCTAATACTTCATCAATTTCAATTACTGAGCTTTCTGCTGTCTGCAGACCTGATAGATTTATCGGAATGCATTTTATGAATCCTGTTCCGGTTATGAAATTAGTTGAAATTATTCGCGCTTATTCAACTTCTGACGAAACATATAATACTATAAAAGAATTATCTTATAAATTAGATAAAGAACCTGTTGAGGTTTTCGATTATCCGGGATTTATTTCTAATCGTATTTTAATGCCAATGATCAATGAAGCAGTTTTTGCACTAATGGAAGGTGTTGCATCTAAAGAAGCTATTGATTCAGTTATGAAACTTGGAATGGCGCATCCGATGGGTCCGCTTGCTTTAGCTGATTTTATCGGATTGGATGTTTGTCTTGCAATAATGAATGTTATTTATGAAGGTTATAATGACTCCAAATACAGACCTTGTCCATTATTAAAAAAGATGGTTGCTGCTAATAAACTTGGCAGAAAAACAGGTGAAGGGTTTTATAAATATAACTGAGTTTAATTGAGGTAGAATCATCATTCTTAAGAAATTTAATTCGATAAAAGATTATCTTGGAAAAAAATCATTCCCTGAATATTTATCTTTTAGCATTTACGCAATTTTAATTGGTTTAGCTGCTGGTTTATCAGCAGTTATTTTTCATCTTTCAATAGAATTCTTTAACAGACTATTTTTTGAAAGAACGGCTGAAGGTTTATTTTTCTTAGGTGCTGCAGCAGTTATTTTATTACCTGCAATCGGAATGTTTATTCAATATTTAATGATTAAATCCGCACCTGAAATTTCTAAAAGAAGGGGAGTGCTGGATATTATAAAATCAGTAGCTACAAGAGAAGGTATCATATCGTTCAGAACCACCGTCTTCCACTTTTTTGCGCCGGTAATTTCAATCGGTTCCGGCGGCACTGTTGGACCCGAAGGACCTGCTGCTCAAATAGGCGGAGGTGTTGCAAGTAAGCTGGCTACATTGTTAAAAGTGTCTGATCAGCGAAGAAAAATATTTACTACCGCTGGTTCAGGTGCTGCTATCGCTGCTATATTTAATACTCCGTTAGGCGGAGTGTTTTTTGCTCTTGAGATTATTTTACTTAACGATTACCATACACCAACATTTTCTGCTTTAATACTGGCTTCTGTAACAGCAAGCGCTATTGCAAGAATATTTTTAGGAAATAACTCTGTTTTTGTATTTAGTGCACCTGAGGTCGGGGATTATTATTATTTATATTTATTTATAATTTTAGGTTTGCTGGGCGGCATATTATCAATCCTGTTTCTAAAATTTGATTTCTTTTCTGAAAGGATAATAAAAAATAAAATTCGTAAAATAATTCCTCAATGGATGATTATGATTTTTCTTGGACTTTTAGTAGGTGTCAGTGGATATTTTTATGAAGAAATATTCGGAATAGGATATACAGGAATTAATCAAATCCTGAAAGCAGTTTTAGACTGGAGAGTTGTACTTGTTTTATTATTATTAAAATTTTTTCTTGTTCCTTTAACTTTAAATTCAGGTGGTTTTGGCGGTACCTTTGCTCCATCATTATTTATGGGAGCAGCTTTAGGTTATCTATTTTCAGTTTTAATGTCTGGTTTATTTGGTCTAAAGCTAGATTCAACTACATATACATTGGTTGGAATGGGTGCGGTTTTAGGCGGTATTAACTCTATCCCTATTACTGCAATCCTTATGATTTTTGAAATGACAAGAGAATATTCTTTGATTTTACCGCTTATGCTTGCAGTTATTGTAAGCTCAACAGTTACTCAAATTGTTTTTAAAGGTCCTATTCATTTAAAGAGACTTGAAAAACGAGGGTTCAAACTTACATCTGCAAAAGAGACCAGTATATTAAAAAATATGATTGCTGAACACTATATGCAAAAGAATCCTGTATTAATTGATCAGAATATTACTTTAGAAGAAGTTGTAACTAATTTAATGAAATCCAAGTTTCATAGAATATATACTGTTGATTCAAATAAAGAACTTACCGGTGTTATATCCGATAAACACGTTCGTAATCTTATTACTGAATTTGATTCATTGAAAATGTCACTTATAGCTAGTGATATTGCTGATAATAAACCAGCATTTGTAGTTAAAGATCAGGATTTAGACTACGCATTAAAAATATTGACAAAGGGTGAAATTGAAGAATTGCCGGTAATAAATAATTCCGTTGAAAGAAAAGTAATTGGTGTAATTACAAGAAATGATATTCTATCTATTTACAATAATCTAAGTTTAAAGAGCGACTTGGCAGAAGGATTATCGCGCGAAATTTCTACATTAAATGAATCAAGAACATCCAGGATTTCAGATGGTTATTCAATTGTTGAAAGAAAACCAAGTTATGATTTTATTGGCAAGACATTAAAGGATTTAAGAATCCGGAATAAATATGGATTAGAAATTCTTATGATAAAAAAATATGATGAAGTGTTTGATGAATCAGGATTGAAAGAAAAAATAGTTATGCCCGGACATGATTATATAATAGAAACGGATGATATTTTAGTTTTGTTCGGAAAAGATGAAAATATTGAAAAAACAAACGAATGGTAATGAGTCCTATAATGTATATTATGTAAACTATCAGATACTCTTTATTTAAAGCCTAGCTTATAGATTATAAATATTACTGCCAGTATAAAAACAATCCATATAACCGGACTCTTTTTCCGATGTTTATACTTCCTGTAACTTGAAAAGCCTAATTTTCGTTTTCTTCTTTCTTGTTCATCTTCTTCAGGTTTATAATGTCTAAATGGATAATCAAAAACTCTATGTCTGGGTTTTTTCATTAACATTTTAACACCTAATTAAATATTGCATTAACAAATGATTCAGGATTAAACTCCATAAGATCATCAATACCTTCGCCAACTCCAACAAATCGAACAGGTATTTTATGTGTTGAAACAATCTGAAAAACTACACCGCCTTTAGCAGTGCCATCTAATTTTGTTATTACTAAACCAGTAACATCAGTAACTTTAGAGAATTCCTCAGTTTGTTTTACAGCATTTTGTCCTGTATTACCATCCAGAACCAAAAAAGTTTCATTCGGAGCAAGTGGAATAATCTTTTTAATAACCCGTCTGATCTTATCAAGTTCGTTCATTAGATTTATTTTATTATGCAGGCGACCGGCAGTATCAATTAAAACAACATCGTATTTTTCATCAACAGCTTTTTTAACAGTTTCATAAACCACAGAAGACGGGTCAGTACCTTTAGTGCTTTGAATAATATCGACTTCAGCTCGTTTAGCCCAAATCTCAAGTTGTTCATTAGCAGCAGCACGAAAAGTATCAGCAGATCCTATTATTACTTTTTTGCCTATCTTTTTATAATTATTAGCTAATTTTCCAACTGTAGTAGTCTTCCCTGCTCCGTTAACTCCGATAATAAGAATAACAAATGGTATCTTTTCATCAAAAACATCTGAAGGAGGATAACTAGAAATAACCTTTGTTAATTTATTTTTAACTACTTCAATTATTTTTTCACCGGTTCGTTCTTTTTCTAATTTAAGATTTTTCTTAACGTTTTCAATTATTATTTCAGTTGTATCATATCCAATATCAGAACTTAAAAGTATTTCTTCAATCTGATCTATTGTAACTTCGTCTAATACAGCTTTACCGGTTACAACCTCTGTAATAGAATTAACAATTTTATTCCTGGTTTTACTAAGACCTTCTTTTAATTTATTCAGGTTAAAGTTTTTGAACAGACTCATTATTTTTCTTTTTTATAAATTCAATTGCTCTGTAAACATAAGCAAAGAATGATGTGAACATGAAAATGATACTTAAATAATAAAACAAATTAAAGATAAAACTATTTTTATCTACTCCTAACAGAATTAACAAAACAACCAGACCAATAAGTAAAACAGTAATCTTTCCAAGCTTGTTTGAAGGTAAAACAGTTCCAAGTATTTTTGCTACCAGCAATCCACCGGAAAAAATAAGAATATCACGAAGAATTATTGTAAGGAAAAAGAATAAATTAATTTCACCGATTAAAAACAGCTTAATTACAACAACTGCCATTGCAGCTTTATCGGCTAACGGATCAATTATTTTTCCAAACTCAGTTATCTGATTTAACTTCCTTGCAAGAAATCCATCAAGAATATCTGTTGCTGCTGCAAATAAACATAGTGCAAATGTAATATATCTTACAGATTGTAATTCATAGTTATCAAGCAAAAACCAAAGCGGTATAACCAGAAGTAGCCTTAATAAACTAATTCCGTTTGAGATTGTAAATATTTCTTGCCCGGAGAATTTCATCTTATAATTGCAAACTTTCCAAGTTTTTCTTCACCTTCATTTCTCATATTATCAAGCTGAACTATTCGGTAAACATATACGCCGCTTGATAATCTGTTGCCTGAAAAATCTTTAAGATAAAAATCTACACCACCGTTGCCATCATTTTCTTCCAATTCATATATCATTTTTCCATCAATTGACCAGATAGTTATTTTCGCCCTTTGAGGCAGATTTGCAAAAGTAATTTTTTCTGAGTTCTCTTTTGTGGGATTTGGATAAACAAAAACTCCTGATAAATCCTTTGCAAAAGTAGATAGCACAAGATAACTACCGGCACCTGAATTTATTTTTACTCCGCCGGTTGAAACATCTGAAAGCAGATCTTCAATTCTTAAAACATACTCCCTCCCTACTGAACCGATAGGTTTATTTCCTGTTAAGTCCAGGTAAATAATTCTGGGGTCTGTTTGATCAACTATAACTGATGATACTTTGTTATCAGGTGAGAAAATATAATTATTTTTATTCAAAGCAGAGTTCTGATCTACAGGAAAGTTAAATGTTAGTTTTATTTTATATGAATTTATAATTTCAAAATTTGAAACATAGAATGATGATTCTTCCGGTTTGGAAGTAGTAGTAAATGTCAAAGTATCAGTTTGAATTGGCGAACCATAATAATCCTTAATATCTTTTACGATTATTTTATGCTCTCCTTCATTGAAATCTGAATTAAATGTCAGTAAATACGAAAACTGATTATTAGCACTTATTGAATTGGGATAACCAAATCCTATTACATAAAACGACTGAAGATTATCAATCGTGTTTTTCATCTTTTCAGAAAAAGTAACAATAACACTTCTGCTGCTGTTACTAACTGCATCAACAGGTATTGCAGG
>JAVEUY010000143.1:0-6877 GCA_034005315.1 Ignavibacteriaceae bacterium
TGATTGGCTGGAAGTTAAATCATTGAATAAAGAAATTTGGGTTGAAACTGTTGGGAATATAACCCGTTATATCAAAGAACGTGAAGCTGCAGCTTATGATATCGTAACATCTAATAATCAATTAATTCAAATTAATGTTACTGATAATCTGAATAATGAAATTTACAATTATCCTTTAACTGCTTATGTAAAGATTCCTGATAACTGGCAGTTTGTAAGAGTTCAGCAAGACACAAACACAGATACACTAACAACAATGATTACTGATTCAGGAAGAGTGGCTTTAATAAAAGTTACACCTGATAAAGGATTATTAAGCATTTCACCTGTTACCTCAACTGATATAAATAATGAAGATATCCTGTTAAATGATTTTATACTTTATCAGAATTATCCAAACCCGTTTAATCCATCCACAAACATCAGCTATTCTTTGGGAAGCAGACAATTTGTTAGCTTAAAAATATATGATATGCTTGGAAAAGAAGTTGCAGTTTTAGTTAATGAATATCAGGATGAAGGGCTGCATACAATGGAGTTTAATGTTGATAATCTGAATCTGAGTTCAGGAATTTATTTATACAGACTGCAATCAGGCGGTACATCTTCAGGCGCAGGAATTAACTTTAGTGAAACAAGAAAAATGATTTATCTGAGATAGAATCAGAAATCAAAACGCTGTGTTCTTTTTGTACGCGGAAATCTGCTCTTTAAACCTTCACTTGTCATAATAGCTGTACCAAGTGTCCGGTTATTATATTTTACAACATACTGTCCTGATGAAATATCAACATCTTTAATTTTCCAGCCGGTTAAATATTTAAGAAGTTCATCATCATCTTTTAACTGATAGACAAATTTTGTGATATGTTTTTCTAAAACCTGAGCAGCTTGTGAATTAAGAGTTATACGATCTTTCTTATCCAATGTACCAAACTTCAAACCAATTCTATTAAACAAACCTGCGTTTTCATCGTGCCAGTCTTTTGTTATAAAAAATATATCCTTGCCTCTGAAAATAAATTTGTAATCATCAAGAATCTTTTTATCAACACCAAAATGTTCTGAAACATAATCTAAATACGGCTTGATAATTTTATGATTACTTTCTGCAATTTTATAATCAGTCAGATGCGGAACTTCCCTCTCATTTGCTTCTGTTTTTTCTGTCTTTATCATTTTAACAAGAAAGAAACCATCTGAATCAATTTCCCATGGCAGCACTCTTATTGCTTTTTTTAGTTCGGGATTAAATTTTAAATCACCATATTCAGTAAATCCCGGTCGAGATGCTATTGGAAGATTTACCTGTTCAAGTTTAACAGGATATTTTTCAAGAATTTTATCTATTACTATTTCGTTTTCCTCAACAGATAAAGTACAAGTTGAATAAACAATTTCAGCACCTGCTCTTGCCATTTTGATTGCAGAAACAAGTAATCTTATCTGAAGCTGCTGCAGTCTTTGAACGTGATCCAAAGACCACCAATTACTTACCTCCCCTTTTTTCTGAATTATACCTAAACCGCTGCAGGGCGCATCAACAAGAACTTTAGTAAAATATTCATTATAGATTTTACTTAACACTTCACCTTTTGAACGGATAACAGAAGAATTAATTACATTCATTCTTTCAAGATTAAAGATCAATGATTTAACTCTTTCATTATCAGCTTCATTTATTATTAATGTTCCTTTGTTTTCCATAAGTTCAGCAAGCTGAGTTGATTTGGAACCAGGTGCTCCGCATAAGTCCATTACAACATTATTACTATCCGGATTTAACGCTACCGGCGGAAGCATTGATGATAAAGATTGTATATAATAAAAGCCAAGTACATGCTCAATTGTCTTGCCTATTCTATCCTGCCCCGCTGTTACTTTTAATACGTTTTCAAAATTATTAACTCTCTCTGTTTTTATCTGATATTTTTTTAAGATGATATTTGAAAGTTCTTCCCTTCCGATTCTTGATGTATTTACTCTTATATATTGTGTAGTTTCTTTTTCGATAAAAGCCAGATATTTATCGGCAGATTCCTTACCGTACAAAGCAGATATATAATTATATATTTTGTCAGAAACTTCTGCAGCCATCAGTACCTGATAATATTTAACTTCTGAAAAATTTTATTTGAAACAGATAAAAGATCTTTTCCGTCGGGAAATGCTTTTTTATATTCAGATATAATCACTGCAATCAGATTATCAAGGTAATGATGGTATTCTTCAATAGTCTGGTTAATAAGTTTCTTATCTTCGGGCAAGTATGTGATACCATTTCTGTTAGCGGAACAATAAATAAAAAATCTTGCTTCATTCAATGTATCAGCCTGATAAACCAGTGAGCCATCGGTTGTTATTACTTCGTAGGTGCCAAAAAATTCCTTTCCTAACATAAGTGTTTTAACCGGAATAGAAATTTTTACAAGATGAGCAGGATCATAAAAATCTGATGGAAAATTTTTAAGTCCGGAAGATTGAATTTTAGTAATAGTATTATCTATAAATTCTTTCTCGTTCAATTACTGCTGTTCTTTTCAATAAAATCTTTAATAATTTTAGTTAAATCATCAGCGTCATTGTACCTTGATACAAGAAGCTTTTGATTATTGCAGCCAGTTACCATCGAGGATATGTTTGGTGCATCAGAACTGAAAACAGCAAGCACATTTATCTTTTTTACAAAAAGTGCGTATGCTATTTCAAATCCAACGCCAATGCTTGGACCGGATATTTCTGCAATCATTAACCTGCTTCCTTCAAGCCATTTCATATCCCTTGCATAAATCTGTTTTGAACTGAGCGGGATAGATGAATGAAACTTTTTACTCATTTCAGAAAGAGCAGTATGCCCGAGAGATTCAACAATCTCAACAACTTTAGAATAGTTGTCTTTAAAATCTGTATTGCCTTTTATTGGACCGGCACAATAGATAATCATTTTATGCACTTAAAATATTTTTATAATGTTCCTCATACATAGGAACTATAATTGATTTATCAAATTTATTTACTGCCCTGCTGCGTGCATTTTGTGAAAACAATGCATACTTTTTTTCGTTTGTTAAAAGATCAAGACAGTATTTAGCCATTCGTTCGATATCGCCTATCTCTGAGATAAATCCGCATTCATTATGTTTAACAAGCTCAGGCAAACCGCCAACGCTGGAACTGATTACAGGTAAACTGCAAGCCATTGCTTCTAGTGCTGCCAAACCGAAGCTTTCAGATTGCGACGGAATTAAAAATATATCCGATGAACTTAATATTTCAACCAAGCCATCCTGTTTACCAAGGAACTTAACATTATCAGCAATATTTAATTCTCTTACAAGTCTTTCACATTCAAATCTTTCGGGTCCGTCACCTACTAAAAGCAGTTTAGAAGGAATTTCTTTTTGTACTAAATTAAAAATCTTTATTACATCATCAACCCGTTTTACAACTCTGAAGTTTGAAGTATGAACTAATATTTTTTCATTATTAGGAGCAATACGTTTTCTGAAAGAGCAATCATCAAAAGAAACTTTTTTAAATATTTCAGTATCTACAAAATTCGGAATTATATCAATTTCTTTTTCGATATAATAATTTGTAAGAGTTTTCTCTTTAAGAAAACGCGATACTGCGGTTACACCATCACTTTGCTCAATACTAAATTTTACCAAAGGCAAAAAGGAAGGTTCTAATCCGACTAAAGTTATATCAGTACCATGCAATGTGGTGGTAATTTTAAGTTTTTTATTTTTAACTATCTGCCTGGCTAAAAAAGCTGAGATTGCATGAGGTATTGCATAATGAACATGTAAAAGATCCAGTTTTTCAAACTCTGCTACTTCGCACATCTTACTTGCAAGTGAAAGAGCATAAAACGGAAATTCAAATAATGGATAGCTGGTTGTATCAACCTCATGAAAAAATATGTTTTCAATATATTTTGTTAACCGGAATGGAAGTGCATAACTGATAAAATGTACTTCATGACCGCGTAATGCAAGTTCTTTACCAAGTTCTGTGGCGATAACTCCGCTGCCGCCGTATGTGGGATAACAGGTAATTCCGATTTTCATTTCTATATTTCAATTTACTGGCTTCAAATATATAGGATTTTGAATGAATATAGAAGAAATACTGATGGTTGTTTTTATACTGTGATTCAGTTTGACCAAAATCAATTGTAATTTTGGCTCAGTTAACGGATAAAATAATGAAGTTATTAGTAATCGGACATTCAGTATTTGATATTATTGAAGATGATCCTGGAATAAAACAAAGTCCGGGTGGAATTTTCTATACAATATCTGCCTTAAATAAAATTAAAAATACTAACGATGAAATATTTTTATGTTCTGCTTTTGATGATCTGACATTCCGCTACTTTAAATCAGAATTTGATAAAGTAAATACTTCATTATTAAACAAAGTTGAAAAAATATCAATAGTACATCTGAAACATCTGCCGGGCAAAGAAAGAATTGAAAAATATGAAAATCTAAATCAGCATTTAGATATTGCCTTATCCGATTACAATGGATTTAACGGCATTATGATAAATATGATAACAGGTTCTGATATTACACTTGAGCAGTTAAAAGAAATCCGTAAAAAATATACCGGACTTATATTTATGGATGTTCATACTCTCTCAAGAGGACTTGATGAAAACCAATTAAGAAATTTCAGAGTGATTCCGGAGTTTGAAAAATGGGCTGAGTGCTTGGATGTTATTCAGGTAAATCAAAATGAAGTTTTTACTTTACTCCCGTTGGATTCTGAATTAGAAATTGCAAATAATCTGCTGGCACTTGGAGTAAAAGTTTTATGCGTTACTAAAGGCAGCTATGGAGCAAAAGTTTACTATTTAAATAATAAAGAAGCAGCTTCGTTTTTTATTGCAGCTAAAAAGCTGGAGCAAGTGTTATCAGTAGGATGCGGCGATGTTTTTGGGTCAGCTTTCTTTTATAATTATATTAGAAACAAGGATGTTCTCTTTTCCTTACAGCAGGCAATATATAATTCGGAGTTATTTGCTGCCGGTAAATTTTAATTAATAATGACTTTAATGGATTTTATAAAAAGAAGAATATTTATAACTGGTGCAAACGGAATGCTCGGACAGCGATTGTTTGAGTTTTATTCCTCTCTTAATGATGTTGAATTGTTAGCATCATCGGTTGAAAATGATTTCGTATTAAAAAACGGTAACTATATTCAGGCGGATATCAGCGAAAGGAATGAACTAAAAAAAATTATTTATGATTTTTGTCCCGACTTTATTATAAATGCAGCAGCTTATACAAATGTTGATAAATCCGAATCTGACAGAGAAACTGCCTGGAAGATAAATGTAAAAGGTGTAGAGTACATTAGTGAAACCGCAAGAGTTCTTGATTCACATATTGTTCACATTTCTTCTGATTATATTTTTGATGGAAAGAATGGTCCTTACTCCGAAAATGATATTCCAAATCCGCTTGGATATTATGGCAGAACTAAATTAGCGAGTGAGAATGTTCTTAAAATCAGCGGTACAAAAAACACTATACTAAGAACTAATGTTTTATATGGCACAGCAAAACACAGCCGAACTGATTTTGTAAAATGGGCAGTAGAATCTGTTAGAGCAGGAAAAGAAATCAGAATTGTTGATGATCAGTTTAATAATCCGACTTTTATTGATGACTTAGTTCAGGCAATAAATAAAGTTATTGAATTACGCAAAGAAGGAATTTATAATATTGGCGGAGGTGAGATATTATCCAGGTATGATTTTACAATTATAATAGCTGATTTTTTTAATCTGGATAAATCTCTTATAAAAAAAATTAAAACAGAAGAACTTAACCAACCTGCACGCAGACCTCTGAAATCAGGACTTATTACTATTAAAGCTCAGAGCGAACTTGGTTATAAACCTCACTCAATAATTCAATCACTTGAATTAATGAAAAGAGAACTTGGATTGTAAAATGACAGGCAGATACAATACTTACATCTTTGATCTTGATGGAACAATCTATCGCGGTAATGATATAATCCCCGGTGCAGATAAAACAATAAATAAACTTAAACAACTCGGTAAAAGAATTTTATTCATATCAAATAAAACAACAGGAACAATTGAAGAGTATTTTCAATTTTTAAAAGGCTGCGGATTGAATATTGATAAAGATGAAATTATCAATTCAACATTAGTTTTAAAAAAATATCTGATAAACAACTATCCTTCAAAAAAATTCTTTGCAATTGGAGAAGAAGTTTTTGTAAACGAATTAATTAATTCGGGAATGGCATTTTCAAACAAGCCCGAAGAAATTGATATTTTAATTGTAACACTTGACCGTACACTTAATTATGAAAAGCTTGAAATAGCTGCCAATGCATTAGAAAACGGTGCAAGGTTTTTTGCAGCTAATATTGATGACACCTGTCCGGTTGAAGGCGGTGAAGTTCTTGATGCAGGTTCAACAATTTCCGCACTTGAAAAAAGAACTCATAAGAAACTTGAACTTCATTTCGGCAAGCCTTCTGAATTTATGATGCAGGAAATTAAAGACATTTTAAAGAATAATCTGAAAAATACTTTACTGTTAGGTGACAGACTTGAGACTGATATTTTAATGGGAAATAAACTCGGCGTTGATACCGCCTTGGTTGAGACAGGAGTAAGATTGCATCTGAACGGCAATTATGAAATTGAACCAACTTATAAGTTGGAATCTGTTTATGATATTGTAAAAGGTTTGTACCCCCGAGAGGAATCGAACCTCCGACCAAAAGTTTAGGAAACTTCTGCTCTATCCACTGAGCTACGGGGGTAGTTAATAATGTTTTCTTTTCAAAATACTTTTACAAAAATACATTTTTTAATGAA
>JAVEUY010000144.1:0-6830 GCA_034005315.1 Ignavibacteriaceae bacterium
AATCACGAATTAAAATGTATATTCTGTTTTAGTGACTCAAATTACTGATATCTTAATAAAGATTTTTTTTAAATTATGCATTTTAAATATTCTGATTTGGTATCGTTGACCAATCAGCCGTATAACGATCTTCATAAAGTTCTTCATCGTTATCAATAGAAACAAACGATTTGCTCTTGTCTTTTCTTGCCAGCATAAGGCAGTGATTAGAGACGATTCTATACAGCCAGGTCGAAAGTTTTGAGTTTCCATCAAACTGATGCAGGTTTTTTATCATACTGTAAAAAGTTTCCTGCATTATATGTTCAGCTTTATCTCTATCCCTGCAAATCTTAAACGAAAAATTAAATACAGTCTGCTCATTATTTTTAACCAAACTTGCCAGAGCTTGTCTGTCACCGGACTTAGCCAGTTCTATCAGTTTTGTTTCTTCCATCCGTAAGATGCTTTATGTAAAAAGTGGATTCTAATTGTAAACAAAAATAGCAAATAATTCTTTTATTGCTAAATCTTCAAAATTTTGAGGTTTTTTAAGCCTTTTTTTGTTGCACAATATTTGTATGATTTGTAAAAAAAATAATTATTTCAGGTTAAAGTTATGAGTTCAAATAAATATTTAGACGCAATTAAAGAAAATGATCTTTTCAGAGGAATTGATCTTAATTCAATTAACTTCTCGTATGACAGCAAAAGAATTATTGAGCTGAAAGAAGGTGACTTGGTTTACTCTTCCGGTCAGCCTGCCGATTTTGTTTATCTTATTCTTGACGGCGAAGTTAAGTTAAAGTTAACAACATTAAAACATCTGCTTTTTAAAAAGGCTAAAGAGTTCGTTGGAGAAAAAGAAATAATTGACGGAACAGCACGAAACTCTTCGGCTCTTGCAAATAGTAATTGCACGCTTTATAAAATTGATGCTGATGTTTTAAAAAATAATTTAGAGTCATCAGAAAATTTAAAATCACGAATAAATACGGAAGTCGAAACAGTTACTGAGAAACCAGCAATGGAATTTAATATTCCTCTTATAGCTCCGGAAAAACCAGCACCTGTTTTTTCTGCCGGACCTGCCAAGTTTGATCTTAATGAATTCAAAGATTTTGAACCGGATAGAAAAACAGTTGTGGATATTGATAATATTAAAGTATCTCATTATCACAGAGAGCCCGATCTTGATGATATAATACAGGAAAAATATCTTAAGAGTGATAATCAATCTTTAAAAAGTCAGTTACTGGATGGTACGAATGATCTTGGCAACTGGGTTATTACCGATACTAATCTGGATAAATTACCTGCAGCTAAAAAATCTTCCTCACTTAATAATGAAAAAATTGAGGTTGATGAAATTATTATTTCATCCGGCAGAAAGAATAATGAATCAGATGCAGCAGGACAACAAAACACTTTGCTTGCAAATACAGGCGACCTTCTGTTAAATGCTAAGAATATAGTTGAATTTCTGCTGCAGAAAACCAGTTCATTAGCTGGTGCTGTATATATAGTTTCTGAAGATAAAACTTATCTTGAAGAGTTATATCAGACTAATGAATCTATTTACAAAGGAAAAAAATCTCTGAAGAGCGGTATAATCGGAGCAGCAGCAAGAGATAAGAAAATTAGATATGCTGTATCATTTATTAATGATTTAAATTTTGATCTCGAAAATGACTCTCTAAATGATTTTTCCGGCAAGACGATGATATTTATTCCTTTTGTTGATGAAAAGAACGAGCTGATTGCAATCGCTCAATTAGGTACTAACGAAACAATGTTTACAAAGAAAGAAGAAAATGATTTAAAGGAATATGCTGCTAAATTGACTACGTTATTTAAGCCAGATCAATTTCCTGTTCAAAAAGCTTTAATTAAAACCGGTTCATCTACAGATATTTCTCAGTTTGCAAAATTTTTACTGAACGATGTTAAGGCTCCGTTGTTAACAGTCAGACATTATTCATCCATACTTTCACGTTTTGATTTAGCAGAAGAGATAAAGAAAGTAATATCATTATTATCAGCACAAGCCAATAAGGTAATTGACCTGATTCAGGGAACACTTGATTATGCAGAGAAAAATTCAAAAGTTAAGCTGGAAACAGTAAGCTTTAATGAATTTATGGAACAATCATTAACAGTCTTATCCGAATATGTGGAATCAAGAAATGTAAAACTTTTCAAAAAGCTTGGTGTGGATACAAAGGTTAAAATTGATACAAGAAAATTTTATGTAGCTTGTTTTTACATTTCCAGGTTTGCATGCGATGTAATGAAAAGCGGAAGCAATATTTATTTCAGCTCAGAGTTATTTGATGATACACTCACTCTTATTATCAAAGATGAAAACAAAATCATAAAAGAATCTGATATTGATAATTTATTTAATCCGGATTTATTTAATGATAACGGAGATAATATCGGATTGAGCCTTGCAATATCAAAATTTATTATTGAATCAATGAATGCAAATATAAAATTACAGTATAATAACCCGGGATTGCTTTACCAGATTTCAATTCCCGTTTCTTCGTAGTAATTTTATGTAATGAAATTTAATCTTATAACTGTTCTTGGTCCGACTGCTGCCGGCAAGACAAAACTTGCCGTTCAGCTTGCCGATTACTTCAACGGGGAGATAATCTCCGCTGATTCACGCCAGGTTTACCGCAGAATGAATATCGGAGCAGGAAAAGATTTATCCGAATATTTTTTTAACGGCAGACAAATACATTATCATCTGATTGATACTGCCGATCCAACTGAAGAATTTGATCTGTATAAATTTCAGCAGTTATTTTATAAAGCGTTTGAAGAAATCCTAAACAAGAATAAAATTCCTTTTCTTAGCGGCGGAACAGGAATGTACTTAAGCTCTGTTCTTCAGAATTATAATCTTAACAAAGCTGATTTTGAAAAAATACAACAGGAATATTTGTCTTTGAGTGATGAAGAATTAAAAATTATCCTTAAAAAACTTAATCCTGCTTTACATAACACAACAGACCTTAACAACAGAAACAGAATCCTGAAAGCAATCGCTGTATGCAAAGCTAAGCCGAATGAAATTAAAAGAACAGAAATAAATTCTCTTAATATTGGAATTAAACTTGCCCGTGATGAAATAAAAAAAAGAATCACTGCAAGATTAAAAAAAAGATTGGATGAAGAAGGAATGATTGATGAAGTTAAATCGCTTTTGGATTCCGGAGTTAGTTATGACAAAATGATTTTCTTCGGTCTGGAGTATAAATTTATTGCGCAATATCTTAAAGGTGAGTTAAATAAAAATTATATGTTTCAAAAACTAAACTCAGCAATCCATTCATTTGCAAAAAGACAAATGACCTGGTTCAGAAAAATGGAGAGAGAAGGAATTGTAATAAACTGGATCGATGGAGCTGATTTTAATAAAGCAAAATTTTTAATTGAATCTAATTTATAAGTTTATCATTCTATGCGGCTTTGGTCTCTGAGTAAAAAAAATAATTAACAATTAATAAACCATGACTATTCCGGATAAAATATCTGCTTACTTAAATAAAAGAGCTTCTGATAAATGGAAGATTGAAAATGATCATCCAAAATTTTTTCAAAAAATAATTGTCGTTCCATCTATAGCCGAATCAGATAACCTTGGGGCATTAATTAAATCACTTAAGAAAAATGATAAACTGGAATTACATAACACACTTCTGCTTATTGTTGTAAACAATGCTGTTTCTTCATCTGACGAAGTAAAAGAAGATAACAAAAAAACTCTTAAATATTTAAGAAAACTTAAACCAAAACTTTATTTGTCATTTATTGATGCCTGCAGCCCGGGAAAAGAAATGGATGATAAAGATGCGGGAGTAGGATTATCACGAAAAATCGGGATGGATCTTGCATTAACAAAGTTTGATTATCTGTCATTAAATAAAAATATAATGATATGCACAGACGCTGATTGTATTGTAGATCCAAATTACTTAAATGAGATTTCAGATGATTTTAACCGGAATAATTATGAAGCTGCAACTGTTAATTTTGCTCACGATATCTCAGGTAATGATGAAGAAACAAAAGCTATCATCTGTTACGAAATCTTTTTGCGCTATTATGTTTCAGGATTAAGTTTTGCAAAATCTGAATACGCATTCCATACAATCGGCTCAACAATGATCTGCACACCGGAAGCTTATGTAAAAATAGAAGGAATGAATAAATACAAAGCTGCTGAGGATTTTTATTTTCTCGAAAAGCTTGCAAAAGTTTATCCTGTTGGTGAAATCAAAACTACATTTGTTCATCCTTCAAAGCGTGCTTCGTGGAGAGTGCCGTTCGGAACGGGACGAAGTGTTGACAGATATTTATCCAATAAAAGAAATGAATATCAGCTTTATGATCCTGAATCTTTTATCATTCTTAAAAACTGGTTAGAAATTTATTTTGATCAATCACTGCTTGACCAGAAAAGTTTAATAAAAATATCCAGAAATATTCATCCTGCATTATATCTTTTCTTAAATGAACAGGGTTTTGAAAAATTTATTCATAATGTTTTATTAAATAATAAAAATGCAATAGAAATTGATAAGCAAAAGCATTACTGGTTTGACGCATTCAAAACATTAAAACTAATTCATTATCTTCGTGATATTGTTTATCCCAATCTTAATATGTTCGATGCAATTGATAAGCTGTTAAAGTTAATGAATATCGAAAGTAAAATATCAAGAAACTCAGCTATTCCTGATTTGAAAATACAAAAAGAATATTTACTGATGCTTAGAAAGATACAGAGTTAAATGATTGTAAAAACAAACCCGGATGAGTTTGAAAATTATTTGGTTGATGCTTCCAATTTTAAAGGTAATTGCGAAGCTGTTTACTTTCCTGAAAGCATTGATGAAATAGTTTCGCTTGTTAAAGAAGCAAATAACAACAAAACAAAAATTACTGTTGCCGGAAACAGAACCGGACTTACCGGCGCCTGCGTTCCGCAGAACGGAATTGTAATCGCAACTGATAAGTTGAACAGAATTTTAGAAATAAATCAAAAAAAATTTTATGCTTTAGTTGAACCGGCGGTTTTACTTTCAGATTTTCAGAAGGAGTTAAAGCAGCAAAATCTTTTTTATCCTCCCGATCCAACTGAGACTAATTGTTACATCGGCGGAACAGTTGGAACAAATGCTTCCGGTGCAAAAACTTTTAAATATGGAACTACACGGAATTATGTTATCGGTTTGCAAGTTGTTCTTCCTGATGGCGAAGTGATTGATCTTGAAAGAGGAAAACAGAAAGCAAATGGATATGAGCTTAAACTTACTACTCAATCGGGAAAAGTGATTGGGCTGCAAATTCCCGATTACATATTTCCAAAAGTTAAAAATGCTTCCGGTTATTTCGTAAAAAAAGATATGGATGCGATTGATTTGTTTATCGGATCTGAGGGGACACTCGGAATCATAAGCAAAATTAAATTAAAACTTCTGCCAAAACCCGAAGATACAATTTCGTGTGTGCTGTTTTTTGAGGATGAAACAATTGCAATAAATTTTCTTGAAGAAGCAAGAGATAATTCTTATCAAAACAAAGAACATAATATAAACGATAACATCAATGCACTTGCACTTGAATTTTTTGATGAACGAGCGCTAAGGTTTTTAGCAAAAGATTTCGCAACAATTCCTGATAATGCAAAAGCTGCAATATGGTTTGAGCAGGAAAGTAAAACAGAAATTTTTGACACGCTGCTTGATGCGTGGAATAGTTTAATGCAAAGATATAATATAAGTGAAGAAACTGCCTGGTTTGCTTTCAATGAAACTGACAAAGAAAAAATAAGAGATTTTCGTCACGCTGTTTCGTGGAAGGTTAATGAATATATAGCACAAAACAATTTTAGAAAACTTGGAACTGATGTAGCTGTTCCGGATAAAGTTTTCCGTGAGTTTTATTTCACTTTACAAAAATGGGCAAAGCAAAGCAATATTGATTTTGTTGCTTATGGTCATTTTGGAAATTCTCACATTCACTTAAACTTTTTGCCAAAGACTGATGAAGAGTTTAACAAAGGAAAGAAACTATACAAACAAATTTGTGAAGAAGCTGTAAGACTTGGTGGGACGGTCTCCGCTGAGCACGGTATCGGGAAAGCAAAAAGAGATTATCTTTTAATGATGTATGGTGTTGATAACATTCGTAAAATGGCAAGCTTAAAAAAATCGCTTGATCCAAATCTTATTCTTGGAATCGGAAATATTTTTGATGAAAAATTCTTAACGTAAAAAATATCTAAAACAACAGCCTGCTGATTAGCCTAATTCTCTGCAGCTTTGTGTGAAAAACAGAATGATATTTCCTATTATAAAAAATTCTAACTCCTGACTTCTGTCTCCTGACTCCTTTTCTAATTTCTTACACGGAGAAACACAGAGAAGTCACAGAGTAACACAGAGTTTAATTGATTGGTGTTTATCTGTTCAAATCAGTTTAATCAGTTAAATCTGCGTTACAATAAAGAAGCAATAGCACAATGATCAGACTGATTTACTAAGATCAGTTATGATCATAATCAGTCACAAAAATCAGTGTACTATTGTTTAACTGCTTTAAAAACTTTTTTTACGACATTTATATCGCTATAATTTTTACACTTTGTAATTTTGATTTAAGTTTTTATTTCCTTTTTACCGCTCTGTAACAAAAAATATCTGAAAACAAATTATTATTACTGGAATAATTTTTGCCCCATTTATATTGCTTATATCTGTTTTATAACAATTTTCCAGAATGCATTTGAAAACTTTAAATAAAATTCTGGCACGATATTTAGCTCTCTCTCT
>JAVEUY010000145.1:0-6802 GCA_034005315.1 Ignavibacteriaceae bacterium
TGCTGTATTGTTGTGATTTAATTCCATTCGTTTCGCAAATCAGAATTCCATATATAATGGGATATGACATCCAGCCTTTGGTAACAGTTGAAGAGAAGAAAAAATATCTCAAATTGGCTGCTGATGAAAACTGGATATTATATTTTGGTCACGATCCTGATTTTGCTTTAGCAACTGTTAAGCACTCTGAAAAAGGAATTGTTCAGGATAAGGTGTTTAATGATTTTCAATAGTGCTAAAGAAGATTCTGAAACAATCCGCTTTTGGCGGACAGAATGACTAAATAATTTGTAAATACTAATGTCGCAGTTAAATAATCAAATAGTAATAGAAAAAGCTAAACAGGTTGGATTTGATCTGGTTGGATTTGCACGAGCAGATCAGCTTGAAAAAGAAACTGAAAAATTACAATTGTGGCTTGATAAAGGTTATCAGGCAGCAATGGGTTATATGGAAAGAAATTTTCATAAACGAAAAGATGTAAGAGAAATTCTTCCTTCTGCTAAAAGTGTTATTTCACTCGCACTTAATTATTACACTCCTTATCAGCATAATGAAGAAAAAGGAAAAGGTAAAGTTTCTCGTTATGGATGGGGAAAAGATTATCATTTTATTATGTGGGAAATGCTTGAAAAACTTGAGAGTGAATTAAAACAAATTGAACCTGAACTTGAAACCAAATCGTATGTTGATACCGGTCCGGTTATGGATAAAGTTTGGGCGGTCAGATCTGGTTTAGGATGGATGGGAAAACATACTTGTGTTATAAATCCAAACAAAGGCAGTTGGTTTTTTATAGCTGAGATTATAACTAATTGGGAATTTGAATATTCAGAAATAATTACAGATCATTGCGGAACCTGCACAGCTTGTATTGATGCTTGTCCTACAGGTGCAATTGTTCAGGAATATGTTGTTGATGCAAATAAATGTATTTCATTTCAAACCATTGAAAATAAAGGTGAGATTTCTCCTGAGCTGAAAGGAAAATTTGAAAACTGGATTTTTGGTTGTGATATCTGTCAGGATGTTTGTCCCTGGAATAACAAATTCTCATTTACAACCTCTGTTCAGGATTTTTATCAAAAGAATAAGGAACTTTCGCTTGATGAGGTGTTAAATCTTGATAATCAAAGCTTTAAAGAAAAATTTGCTGAAAGTCCGATTATGCGTGCAAAGTTAAAAGGCTTACAAAGAAACGCAGAATTTCTGAAAGATGCAGATCAGCCAACTTGAAACTTCATCAACTTATCTGAATCTTACATTAGTGAAAAATAAAAATTTTGTAATTCGAAAATTCTGGAGATAAAATGTCTGAACATAGCAGTCAAAAAAATCATTATAAAGTATTAATAATCGGATCTGGTCCGGCAGGATTAACAGCAGCAATTTACACAGCAAGAGCAGGTCTTAATCCTGTAATATTTGAAGGAATGCAGCCAGGCGGACAGTTAACAATTACCACTGAAGTTGAAAATTATCCAGGCTTTGAAAATGGAATTGACGGACCCGCTTTAATGGATGTAATGCGCAAACAAGCTCAAAGATTTGGTGCACAATCATTTTATAAAGAGATAACAGAAGTAGATTTTTCAAACAGACCATTTAAATTAAAATCTTATGAAGAAGAATACACTGCTGATTCAATTATCATATCAACAGGTGCTTCGGCTAAATTACTTGGACTGGAAAGTGAATCAAAATATATGGGATATGGTGTTTCTGCCTGTGCAACCTGTGATGGATTTTTCTTCAGAGGATTAAAAGTTATTGTTGTCGGCGGCGGTGATACTGCAATGGAAGAAGCAAACTTCTTAACAAAATTTGCTGATGAAGTTATAATCATTCACAGAAGGGAAGAATTCCGTGCTTCGAAAATTATGCATGACAGAGCCTTAAAAAATCCTAAGATAAAATTTCTTACCAATAAAGTAATTACTGAAGTTTTAGGTAGAGAAGAAGGAGGCAAAAAAAGTATGGTTGGTGTGATGTTGAAAGATACAAAAAACGGTTCCGTTACAGAATTTAAAGCTGATGGATTATTTATCGGAATTGGTCATCAACCAAATACAAGTTTGTTTAAAGGCTTACTCGATATGGATGAAACAGGTTATCTGAAAGTTAAACCTGGTTCAACTTACACAAATATTGGAGGAGTTTTTGCTGCCGGTGATGTTGCAGATAAAACATATCGTCAGGCTGTTACTGCAGCAGGAACAGGCTGTATGGCTGCTCTTGATGCTGAACGATGGCTTGAAGCACAGGAATAAATTTAAATTGATTTGTAAAACAAAGGCTGTCTTAAAATGACAGCCTTTTTAGTTTTATTTGTTCTTACTTTTTATTTTATCAGCAATAGTATTTGCCAATACAAATCCGATTCCCGTTCCGACAAAAAGAAATAACGGAATCCAATATTCTTTACTGCTCCAATCCTGAAGCATCATTCCAATACCTAAACCTAAACCAAAGAAGATCGAGATGATTCCGATTTTCATCAATCCAAGTCCGTCTCTTTTCTTATCCAGAAAATTTTTGATTTCCTCTGCCGACAGACCTTTTTCTATCAGCATTTGTTTTTCTTTTGATTCCAGATAAAAGGAAACAATTATTACTATCCCGATAACCAATGTTATTACTATTGGTATAAATACTGCAACAATGTCAACTGCCATGATTTTCTCCTTTTTTAATCCTTACAAAGATTTGTTATAAATTTTATTCAGCTTTCTATTACATTTGACTAAACAAAAATATTTAAGGTTACAATTGAAACTAATCCGGTCTGAAAGTAATCCTGAGTAACTGATTTGTAACCTTTCTTAAAAAAGATTAGTCTATAATGGCAGTGATAGATCTTTCAGATATCGAAATTATTAAATCAGTATTAAAAGGCAATACTGCGGATTATACTGTCCTTGTCGATCGGTATAAGAATAAATCTTTTACGATGTTAAAGCGAATGTTAAAAAATGAATTTGATGCTGAAGAAGTTTTGATGGATTGTTTTATGAAAGCTTATAACAATCTTAGCTCTTTTAAATATGAATCAAAATTTTCAACATGGTTTTATCGGATAGTTTATAATACTGCACTAACAAAGTTATCTGGTGTAAAGCGAAAAATTGAAAGTCAGATGCAGTCAATTGATGATCTGGATTATCTGCAAAGCAAATACAATGCGGATGAATATAGCAAAAAAGAGCTTTCAGAAATTATGAATAAAATTATAAATGAATTGCCTGCAAAAAATGCTGCAGTAATTACAATGTTTTATTTAGAAGAAATGAGCAGCGAAGAAATAAGTCAGGTGTTAGATATTTCAGTAGCAAATGTTAAAGTGATTTTGCATCGTTCCCGTAATTTATTGAAAGACATAATTCAAAAAAGAAATTTGTTGAAGGAAATTTTATGATAAGCATAAGCGATGAATTGTTAAATAATTTTATTGATGGCGGACTTAATCCTGAAAAAGTAAAATTAATAAATGAAGCAATTGAAAAATCTCCCGAAGTAAAATCAAGATATCTGGCATTAGTAAAATCAAACGATGTTTTACTCAAATTAAAATCAGAATCAGTCTCACCTGATTTTACAAAAACAGTTTTACAAAAAATCCAGCGCAGAAAAGAATTGGCAAAGCAGCAAAAACGTTTTTTATTTGTCGTCCTTTCTTTATTGGGAATTATTGCTCTGGGAATTGTTGGTTTTATATTTTATCAAATCATAAATGTATCCGCACCTCAATCAAATCAGATAGTAACTACTTATTCTGAAGATGTTGGTAATTATTTTTCAAATTTATTCGGGAAGAAAAACATTTCGGTCTTTGGTTCTGTCTTATCATTTATTATGCTTGTTTCTGCTTATTTCTTTTACGATTACCAACGGAATTCAAAAAAGAATTTTATGCATTGATTTTTCAGGAGTGATAATCTCTTAGTCTGATTTTATTATTAAGTATTAAATCTTAATATTATTCCTCTATCATTCGTATATTTACGAACAATTATTTTTTCAAAAGATGAATACAAAATCAGGTTATGCAGCTATAATAGGTTTGCCAAATGTTGGTAAATCTACTTTAATGAACGCTTTGCTCGGTCAAAAAATATCTATTACAACATCAAAACCGCAAACTACAAGAAAAAGAATACTTGGCATTTTATCCGAAAAAGATTATCAGATAATTTTTCTTGATACACCCGGTATATTAAAACCAATTTATCTGCTTCAGGAAAAAATGATGGAAGATGTTGAGTCATCAATTAAAGATGCAGATATTTATATAATAATTTATGATGTAAGCTCGGTTGCATCTCTTAAAGAATCAGAAGAAAATGAAATTATTAAAAGCATTATTGACGATGATTCTAAAAAGAAAATATTAGTGCTGAACAAAATTGATACGATAGAACAGGATAAGGTAGTTCTGCTTATTGAAAAATATGAAAGCATAAATAAATTTAAATCAGTAATTCCTGTTTCAGCTAACTTAAACTTCAATATTGAAAGATTAAAAAATGATATAGCTGAATCTTTACCTGAAGGTCCTAAATATTATGATGATGAGATAGTGTCTGATGGATCTGAAAGATTTTTTGTAACTGAAATTATTCGTGAAAAAATATTTGAACTTTATAAAGATGAAATTCCATATAGCTGCGAAGTTTTGATTGCTGAGTTTAAGGAAAGACAAGGAGCAAAGGATTTTGTTAGTGCAGAAATTGTTGTTGAACGGGAAAGTCAGAAACCTATTATTATCGGTAAAGCCGGCAGGGCAATAAAACTATTAGGTGAAAAATCACGGAAAGCTATTGAAGAATTTTTAGGTAAAGAAGTTTATCTTGAAATGCGTGTTAAAGTGAGGGAAAAATGGCGCTCAAATCCAAATATGTTAAAAGCATTTGGCTACATTCGTGAAAAAGAAAAATAAGTTTAGCCCAAAATAAAACTCAGAATTAAGTTATAATGAAAAAATATTTTGGCGAAACTGCATTATTTTCTATGACCATTGTTTGGGGTGCTACTTTTGCCTTGATGAAGGATGCCTTTACAGATATTTCTCCTGCCTTGTTTGTTGGTATCCGTTTTACTCTCGCAACATTATTAATTATTCCTTTTACTTTTAAAAGACTGAAATCCATAAACAAGCAAACCTTTATTGCCGGTTCAATACTTGGAGTGTTTTATTTTGCAGGATTTGCTACTCAAACAATAGGATTAAATCTTACTACTGCTACAAAATCAGGTTTTATAACCGGAACATTTGTAGTTTTTATTCCAATCCTGCAATTGATAATTGAAAGAAGAAAACCCGGATGGTTTAATCTGATTAGTATTGTTTTAGTGCTTATCGGACTGCTTATGTTATCAAGCGGAGGAAATAATATAATAAGTTTTGTTCATAAGCTCGGCTCTGATTTTAATACAGGCGATTTGCTTACTTTAGTTTGTGCAGTGTTATTTGCTTTTCAGGTTGTGTATGTAGATGTATTTACCAGAAAGTATGATTACCTCCCGATGGTTTTTGTCCAGCTTTTAATTACTGCTGTTGGCGGATTTTTATTAGCATCTGTATTTTCAGTTACTTCTCTTGAAACTGTCAGATTTTCATTAACTGGTAATTTGATTTTTGCAATTCTTTATACTTCTGTTTTTGCATCTGTGCTTGCAACGATCATTCAATTGAAATATCAAAAAGTTGTATCACCGACAAAAGCAGGAATCATTTATTCGATTGAGCCAATCTTTGCTGCAGTCTTTGCTTACTTTTTACTAAATGAAAAAATATCTAATTTTGGCTTGATTGGATGCGTTCTTATTTTTTCAGGGTTGATATTATCAGAAATATTTTCAAATAAAGATGAATAATATTAAGAGGGCTAAAATAATCGTTAACGGACTTGTTCAGGGTGTTGGCTACAGATATTTTGTAATGAAACATGCTGAAAATCTTGGATTGAAAGGATATACACAGAATCTTTTCACAGGAGAAGTGCTAACTGAAGTTGAAGGCGATGAAGTTTTAATCCTGGAATTGATAAAACAATTAAAAATCGGTCCGTCAAGATCGCACGTTGTTAATTGCTTTGTCGAGTGGTCAGAGAACAAAAACGAATTTTCAAGATTTGATGTTAAATATTGAATTTGCTTTGCGAGAAACAAGTGAAGGGTTCACGCAAAGGTCGCAAAGATTTTACGCTAAGCTCGCAAAGTGGAATTAAAAATTGATAAATAATTTTAATACAATTTATTAGAAATAAGAATTTATAGAGTTGTTAATGATTTATAAACTTAGCGGTCTTTGTCTTGTTTTTTCTTGGCGTGCTTTGCAAGAAACAAGTGAAGGCTTCACGCAAAGGTCGCAAAGATTTTGCGCGAAGCTCGCAAAGTAGGAAGTCAGAAATATTAAATTATGAATGAGAATGAATTATCTAATAAAGTTATTGGTGTAGCAATTGAATTACACAGAGTTTTAGGTCCTGGATTGTTAGAATCAGCTTATGAAAATGCATTTGCATACGAATTAAAGGGAATTGGTTTAGATGTCAAACAACAAGTCCCGATGCCTTTTATATATAAGGAAATAAAACTTGATGTTGGCTATCGAATTGATATGTTAATTGAGAATAAAATTTTAATTGAAGTAAAATCAATTGAAGCATTGGCTCCTGTACATTTTGCTCAAGTATTGACATATTTAAAATTATCAGATCTAAAACTAGGACTGCTTATTAATTTTAATACCAAATTACTTAAGAATGGAATTCACAGAGTTGTTAATGATTTATAAACTTAG
>JAVEUY010000146.1:0-6794 GCA_034005315.1 Ignavibacteriaceae bacterium
CGCCTGTTTACAAATCTTATCAGCAATGCAATTAAATATAACCGCAATCAGGGAATTATAAACATCAACCTTTACCAGTCAGATAATTATCTTGTTACAGAAATTAAAGACAGCGGAATAGGATTAAAGCCGGAAGAAAAAAATAAATTGTTTACTGAATTCTTCCGCGCAAAGAATGATAAAACAAAAAATATCAGCGGCACAGGCTTAGGATTATCAATCGTCAAACGAATCGTTGATTCATATTCAGGGAAAATAGAAATTGAATCTGAGTTTGGAGAGGGAACAACATTCAAAATATTTTTACCTGTGATTAACTAAGCTGCCCTTTGTTTATTATTCACCAGATAAAAATATAGTATTTAAATACCTGTCATCTCATTTGAGTTTACAATTCTAATAATCTATTTTTCGGGCAATGAAATCCGGCAAAGAAAATATACTTGAATCATCTGTTCAATACATTAAATCGGTTGGACCAAAACGAGCAGAATCGTTTTCCAAAATCGGAATAAATACTATCCGTGATCTAATCTTTTATTTTCCATCAAGACATTTAGACCGCACAACTGTTTTAACAGCAGCACGCGCTTATGGCTATGCAATGAACGGTTATGATGGTGAAGCTACAATTGTTGCAAAAGTTGTTGATAAAGAAAAAAGAAATATCGGCAGAAAAGAAATTCTTAAAGTACAGTTCAGGGATTCAACAGGATTTATAGAGTGTGTTTGGTTTCAGGGAGTAAAATATTTTCATTCTGTTTTTGATGAGGGCGATTACTTTGCAATCTCAGGTAAACCCGAAATAAATTACAACAAGCTTCAGATTGTTCATCCTGATTTTGATAAGATAACAGAAGAAGAAACTCAGAATTTCTTAAACACCGGCAAGATCATTCCGTTTTACAGAATACCCAAGGAATTAAAACAAACAAAAATTGGTGATTTAAGTTTAAGAAGGATAATTCATTTTACTGTTGAGAGCTATGTAAATAAAGTAGAAGAAACTCTGCCAAAGGAAATTATTGAGCAGCATAAACTTGTTGATATTGTAACTGCAATAAAAAATTATCATTATCCCGAAACCAATGAATTGTTTGCAAAGGCTAAGCGAAGATTTAAGTTTGAGGAAATGTTTTATCTTGAACTGCTTGTAGCAATCAGAAAAAATAATTATCAAACAAAACTTTTTGGCAACAAGATGAAAATCAAAACAAGTCTTGTTTCTGATTTTATCAATACTTTACCATTTGAATTAACAAAAGCTCAATTAAATGTTTTAACCGAAATTAAAAATGATATGCTTTCCGATAAACCAATGAACAGACTGCTGCAGGGTGATGTAGGAAGCGGTAAAACAATCGTTGCTTTAATTTCAATGCTCATTGCAGTTGATAACGGATTTCAGGCAGCACTGATGGCGCCGACAGAAATATTAGCAGATCAGCATGCAAAAAATATTTCTGAGATGATGAAAAAACTTTATAAGGTAAATCCCGTGAAGGAAATTAAAGTTAGTTTACTGCTGGGCGGACAAAAGAAATCCGAACGGATAAAAAAACTTTCGGACATTGAATCACAGGAAGCTGATATAATAATAGGAACGCACGCTGTTTTTGAAGGACAAGTTAAATTTAAAGACCTTGGTTTAATTGTAATTGATGAGCAGCATCGTTTTGGTGTTAAGCAAAGAGCAGCACTACAAAGTAAAGGGAAAACTCCCGATGTTTTAGTAATGAGTGCAACGCCGATTCCAAGAACACTTTCGATGACAGTTTATGGTGATCTTGATTTGTCAATAATAAATGAAATGCCTAAGAACCGTATCCCGGTCAAAACTGTTTTACGCGGTGAAAAGAAACTTCCTGAGATTTATAAATTTATAATTGATAAATCAAAAGAGAATTATCAGACCTTTTTAGTTTATCCACTTGTAGAAGAATCCGAGAAGCTGGATTTAAAAGCTGCAACTACTTTTTATGAGGACTTAAAAGCGAATCACCTGCAAAATCTTAAACTTGGTTTAATTCATGGCAGAATGAGCTGGCAGGAAAAAGAAGAAGTGATGCTAAAGTTTAAGAATAAAATGTTTGATGTTTTAGTTTCCACTACTGTAATAGAAGTCGGGATTGATATTCCTGATGCAAACATAATTTTAATTAATGATGCTCATCGTTTCGGATTATCACAGCTTCATCAGTTGCGTGGAAGAATAGGAAGAAGTAATAAACAAGGCTACTGCATTTTGATAACCAAAGATGAAATCGCTGCAAAGCAAAATGCAAATGAACTGGAGCTGGAATATTTATCTTCTGTACAGCTTGAAAGATATAAATCATCTGTAAGATTACAGTCAATGGTAAAATATTCTGATGGATTTAAAATTGCAGAGATAGATTTAAAGCTAAGAGGACCTGGTGATATCTTCGGAATAAAGCAAAGCGGATTTCCGGAATTGAAGTACACAAACATTGCTGATGATAAGGAATTAATCCTCGAAGCGAAGCAAAGTGCATTCGAATTAATAAAAAAAGATCCGCATCTGGAAAAAATTTTTTCAGCCGTCATCCGGGCAAATCTGATTAAACATTACTCAGAAAATCTTTCTTACGCTAAGATTGCATAAGAGTAAAAATAATCCACATCAGTTTCATACCTGTAAACAGCACTTATAACAGATGCACTATACTGCTTAACATAAAAAATAATTTTAAAATTTTTGTTGTTGAAGAAAATTTTCTGCCGATGATGCTTTAAAAATATTTTTTAAACAAAGTTGCTGAGTTATTGACAAAAATTTTATAAACATTATATTTGCTATCAAAAAAAATATTGTAGGAGAAAAAAATATTTTATCGTCCTTCTTTAACAAGAAGTTGAATGTTGCTTTGGCATATAACGTTAAACCAGAAAGTTATTCTTTCCCCGCAGAAGTGTCTCCAAACCTTAATTCATCATCAGAAAAATTAAATTCAGAAATTGATCAATATGCTGAGTGGGATACCTGGGAAACAATTAATGCTGTTAAAGATGCAATCTCTCTCTACAATAATGTTTCTCTTATAGAAGCAGACGAAGAAGCTTACAATAAATTCAGAGAACTTAAACCCGATATTGTTTTCAATATTGCTGAAGGTGCAAATGGAGTCAGCCGCGAAGCCCAGATACCCGCAATGCTTGATTTGCTGAAAATACCTTACACCGGTTCTGATGCTCTTACCTTAGCTATTTGTCTTGATAAAGCCCGCACAAAAGAAATATTAAGTTATTACAAAGTTCCTAATGCAAAATTTATCGCAGCCGATAATATCGAAGATGCGAAAGTTCATAATTTAAATTTTCCCATGATTGTAAAACCAATCAGCGAAGGTTCCGGTAAAGGAATTTATGCATCATCCTTTGTTCACAATCAAACTGAACTTGAAAGAGAGATTAAAAGAATAACATCTGAGTATAATCAATCTGCTTTAGTGGAAGAGTTTTTGCCTGGTCGTGAGTTTACAGTTGCAATTCTTGGCAACAACGGTGATGCAAGAGTACTGCCCGCAATAGAAATGAGATATGATAAGTATCCCGCAGGAACTGAACATCTTTATTCATACGAAGCGAAATGGATACTTGATACAAAAGAAAATGAGTTTGATGTATTTGATTGTCCTGCTAAAATCACAAAAGAGCTTGAAGAAAAGATAAATAAAGTTTGCCTTGATACTTACCGCGTTTTAAAATGCCGTGATTGGAGTAGAATAGATTTACGGCTTGATAAAAACAATGAACCCAATATTATTGAGATTAATCCTTTACCGGGAATTATTCCTGATCCAAATGAGAATTCAAGTTTTCCGAAAGCTGCGCGTGCAGCAGGAATTGAGTATAGTGATATGATAAATCATGTTTTAGCAGCAGGTATCAGGAGATATAATCTTTTATAGACTGTATGAAAACCAAAGCTAAAATATTAATCTGTTACAATTCGCCTGTAAGCATATTTTCTATTTATAACGGTAAACCTGCAGATCAAAAATCAGACAGTAAAGATTTATCTGAACATTCTTTTGCTTCAAATATGCTGGAAATTGAAAATCATCTGAGATCATTTTTTACTGATGTAAGTTCTTTAGCTGTTGATAAAAATGTTAACCGGACAATTCAGGAAATAAATAAATATAACCCTGATGCAATATTAAATTTTGTTGAATCGGTTGAAGGAATTGCACATTACGAATATTGTATGGCTGGTTTATATGAACTGCTGGAGTTTGAATACACCGGAAATGTTCCTCAAACTCTCGGCAATTGTCTGAACAAAAAAAGAACAAAAGAAATTTTATACTCAAACGGAATAAATACTCCGAGGGCAGTAATATTGGCTCCGAATCAGAAGTTCACTAAAAAGGATATTAATCTTAATTATCCTTTAATTCTGAAACTGATTGATGAAGATGCAAGCATAGGTATTTCAGAAAACTCTGTTGTAAATAATTATAAGGAATTAAGAAAGCATTATATCTTTTTAACCGAGACTTATAAAAAGAAACTGATAGCTGAAGAATATATAGTTGGCAGAGAATTAAACTGTGCAGTACTTGGTGGTAAAACTTTGCCAATATCTGAGATAGATTTTACCGGTTTACCGGAAAATTTACCGAAGATTGTAACCTATGATGGTAAATGGATAGAAGGAAGCACTTATTATAATTATACAAAACCTGTTTGTCCGGCTAAACTTGAAAGTGATTTAAAAATTCAGTTAGAAGAAATTGCAATCAATGCTTACAATGTTTTAGGATGCAGAGATTATGCACGTGTTGATATCAGGTTATCTGATGATGGAATACCTTATGTGATTGAAGTAAATCCTAATCCGGATGTTTCAAGCGATTCGGGTTTTGCAAGAGCCGCTGCAGCATCAGGAAAAAACTACAGTGAACTTTTATTTACTATAATGAATTTTGCACTACAAAGAAATTATGATGATCCGAAAAATAAAGCAGTCTGACGAAGTTAAAATCGAAGAGATGCTGTCGAGGATTCCGAACTTTAATGAAGAAGAAATTAAAGTTGCAATGGAACTTGTGAATATTTCTGTTATGAATCCTCACCAGGATGATTATCATATTTATGTTTATGAAAAAGATGGCAAGGTTATTGGTTATCATTGTACCGGAAGACGTCCTTTAACGGACGGGGTTTATGATCTTTATTGGATTGTTTCTGATCCGGCATCATCGGGCAAAGGAATCGGAAAAAGTCTTTTAACACATGCTGAAGAGTTTGTGAGAAATAATAACGGCAGATGGCTGCTTGCAGAGACCTCATCAAAAGAAAGTTATTCTTCTACACAAAACTTTTATCTTAGAAATAATTACTCGATTATTTCAGAGATAAGAGATTTTTACGCAGTGGGTGATAACCTGCTGGTTTTTGGGAAGTATTTTACTAATAAGAATCACTGAGGAATCGTTATGGAACTTTGGCAGCAAATGGTACGAGACAGTGTTCATACTGTAGAGCAGCTTGTAGAAAAATTCGGGATCGATAGAAAAGTGGCAGAAGATCTCGATGAATTTTTTCAGGCTCGTATCAATCCATATTATTTTAACTTAATCCGTTATCCGGGAGATCCGATCTGGCGTCAATGTGTTCCTGATAAAACAGAACTGGAAGATTTTGATGCGGCTGAAGATCCTCTTATGGAAGATGCAATGAGCCCGGTACCTAATATCACTCATCGCTATCCGGATCGTGCGCTGTTTCTTGTTACAAGTCAATGCGGATTGTATTGCCGCTTTTGTACAAGAAAAAGAAAAGTGGGAGATTATGAAAAGATTTCGATGAGAGGTCTTGAAAGTGCGTTCAATTATCTTGAACAGCACACTGAAATACGTGATGTAATACTTTCGGGCGGCGATCCGTTAATGTTAACGGATGCAATGTTAGAGAAGATATTGCAGAGAATAAGAGAAATTCCTCACATTGAAATAATTAGACTCGGTTCAAGAATGCCTTGCGTACTTCCGCATCGTATTACACCAAAACTAGTTAATATGTTAAAGAAGTATCATCCGATTTATTGCAATACACATTTCAATCATCCATGGGAAATAACTCCTGAAAGCTCGAAAGCATGCCAGATGATGGCTGATGCCGGAATTCCAATGGGCAATCAGACTGTTATTATGAGAGGTGTAAATGATGATCCTGCTGTTATGAAAGAATTAGTTCAAAAACTTCTCAGAATCAGAGTAAGACCATATTATATGTATATGGCTGATGAAACAAAAGGAGCTAATCATTTCAGAACATCAATCGAAACAGGATTAAGCATCGTTGAAGCTTTGCGCGGTCATACAAGCGGGCTTGCTGTTCCGCACTTTGTAATTGATGCACCCGGCGGAGGAGGAAAGATTCCTTTACTTCCAAATTATGTTTTACATAAAGATGAAGAAAGGATTATTTTAAGAAATTTTCAGCACAAGGTTTATACTTATAAAAATTATGCTGATGCAAATAATCCTGAAGGATTCGGAAGTAAGAACAAAACCAACGGTAAGAATGGCAAGAACAGAAGCAATGGTAACGGTAAAGGAAAGAAAGAAGATATGAAGCCGAGAAAGATTAAGTTACCGGAACTTGCTGAGATAGAAAACTAAAATGAAAACCCCGATGCAAATCGGGGTTTTTTTATGCATAGAAAAATTATTTCATTAGAAGCATCTTTTTGCTGCCTGTAAAGCCATAAACATGTAAAGTATAGATATAAACACCGCTTGGTAAATTGGAAGCGTTAAAAC
>JAVEUY010000147.1:0-6775 GCA_034005315.1 Ignavibacteriaceae bacterium
TTTCTTTTGTATTTCCATTTCTTTGCCTGTCCAGTTCATTAGGATCTCTAACTGCTACCAGATCTCTCTTTTCAATTGTTCTTCCGACTCTTTCTCTTATTCTGTCAAAATCAACTCCATTATTTCTTACTCTTCCATCATAATAAGAATAGTTAGTTCTAACCTTTGTACGGTTATAAACTCTGTACTTATATTTTGGAGCAACATAATAATTGTAAACATTGTTTTCACAGAAACGATTGTATTTTACATAGTTCCAATGATTGTAAGGAACGTAATAATCGTATGTATAATGTATTCCAATGTTTATATAAAATACTGCATAAGGTGATAAAGGAGCCCAGCCTATGTAATCATCATCATATCTCCAGTCAACCCAGGCAGGCGCCCATTCGTAATCAGGAATCCAGATCCATCCATAATAATCATCATAATACCATCTGCCGTAATGATAAACTATAAATCCAAATGGCTCATAAGAATCCCAATACCATCCGTAATTTGTGTAAACCCATTGACCATAAAAATAAGGCGACCAGTTTCTTTTTATTATTGTCGGACGCCATACCGGAGTTCCAAATCCAATATCGATCCAGGTTCCGTGTGTTTTAAGTGATGAATAAAAATATCCATCAACTCTTTTGGCATAATCAGCATCTGCATTGGAATAACTACTTAAACCAAAGACTATGACTGCTGTTATTATGATTAACTTTTTCATGACAATCTCCTTTCTGTCAGTTTTAACAAGCCAAGCTTTATGCCATCAAAATTGTTTTAATATGCAGCATAAGAACAGAATTGATTAATTGATTGTATGATTAAATATACAGTTATGTATAAGCAGGAAGTATTCTATCTTTTGATTTTACGGTTTTTCCACTTCAGGTTGCCAAACATTCCCATAAAACCTGCAACAATAATATATGGAACCTGCAGTAATTCTGTAATCAGGAATGGCTGAAGTATAGACAGGTTAAAAATTTTTTTTGAGCCTTTATATATGACAAGATATTCAAACAGCATTTTAAGAAGAAAAGATATTCCAAATGAAATAAAAAATATTTTTGAAATTAGTATTCCCAAAACAGGCTGCAGAATAAGTGAAAGGTAAAACAGGAATATCAGAATTAGTTTTAAGATAAGAAGTTTATTCTGATAGAAAAGACCTTTGCTCGCCCATCTTTTTCTTTGTGCATAAAAATCACTTACAGTTGGATTTGCATCAGTTGAAACCAAAGCTTTTTTATCATAGGCAAATTTTATTTTAGATTTTGAGTTTTTATGAATCTTTTGCATCAGCAGCTCATCATCGCCGGAAGATAAACTCATCTTATAAATAAATCCATCAACTTCATTAAATACTTTTCTTCTGTAAGCAATATTAGCAGCGTTACAAATAGTCGGACTTCCGCCACCAATTAATCCGGCTCCTGCAATTACAAGCCCTGCAAATTCTAATCTTTGCATATTGCTGAACAATGAACTATTTGATTTAAATTCAACAGGACCTGAAACGAACGCAGTATTTTCATCAAAATATTTTAACAAATTTTCTAACCAGCTTACCGGATGAGTGCAGTCTGCATCAGTTGTAACGATTATCTCCCCCCTTGATTGTTCTATCCCAAATCTTATTGCTCGTTTTTTATGTGCAGAAACTGAGTAATCATCGGGCACAGTAAACACTTTAACATTGTTTTTTAATGATTGCGATTCTAAAATCATTAATGAATTATCTTCCGATAAATCATTAATAAATAAAATTTCATATTTATCAGCCGGATAATTCTGCTTAATCAGATTTTGATAAGTCTTAGCAATATTCTTTTCTTCATTTCTAAACGGTACAATGATAGAAACAAATTCACTTAATTCTGTAGTGTTAAGATTACTGTTAAGTTTGCCTAAACCGAAAAATATTTTCAGAAGGAAATGTATATAGTGCAAAAGTAAGATGAGAATAAGAAAAATTAATATTAACTCAATCATTGTTTCTCTTTAACAGTAAAATCAAACCTAACAAAGAAGGCAATAAAAGATTAATCAGGAAAAGAAAAATAGATGCATTAAATCCTGTTGAAGCTGTTCCGCCAACTTGCTTAATAAAATATACTGAAGCTCCTTCGCGGATTCCTAATTCTCCAAAAGAAACCGGAGGAATAATTGTTTTGGCAAACATTACCAGATTTGCTGCCCAGATGTAACCGGGAAAATTATTTTGTTCAGAGAATGCCGAGGCAAGTAAAGCAAACTGAATAATAAAACAAGTATAAAGCAGGAATGACGCAAATATCATTTTTGCTGCATACTTTTTATCAAGCGAATGGAAATGTTTAACTTTTTCAAATAACCATTTCAGTCTTTTTGAATTACTTATTTTTTTGAATAAGAAATTATTCCAGAACTCTGCATTAAAGATCATCAGGATTAAGATGTAAAACAGGATAAACACTGTTAAAAACAAAGCGATAGTTATATAATAAGTTATGTTATAATAATAGTGTATAAAAAGAATGCCTGATAGTGAACCGATAAATGCGACTATAATCAGAAGGAACAGTTTATCAAGCAATGTTGCCAAAGTTACATTTAATAACGATTTATCTTTAAATGCTAATGCTCTTCCGAAATACTCACCTGTTCTTGCCGGAGTAAAAACACCGGCAGAAAAACCATAAAACAATGAAAGCCAGATTTTTGATTTTCTATCTTCATGCAAAATAACATTTGAAGTCAGTTTCCATTTATAAAACTGAAGCCAGATATTTAATATACTCAACGCAAAAGCTGCTGATAAAAAGATTACATCAGCATTTTTAATTGCTGAAATGATTTCGTTTAGATTTACCGAGTTTATTAAATAGATTAATAAGCCAAAAGCAATTATTACTTTAGCAAAAAGTATAATTACAGTTTTATATCGTTGAATAAAACTGTTTTTGTTGACAATATCTTTTACGACTTCAACCAAATATTACTGCTCTATTTCAAAAATATTTACTTTTAAACCTTCAGTGCAGTTTCTGCAGATATCATTCTGGCTTCTGTTAGTCAGCACTGATTGCCTGAATTTCTGATATTCATTTGATGTCCAAATATCGGAAAAACTTATTCCATTTAGAATTCCAAGAGAATGTCTGGCATCTTTATCAAAGCAGCAAGGAACAACTTTACCATCCCAGGTAATTACCGAAGTTCTCCATAATGCAAAACAATGATTCTTCATTCCATTTTTCATTTCAAATGATTCATCTTCAATTTTATATCTTCTGTATTTCGGATTAGTTGGAAGAAACTTCAGGGCATTTTCATAAGATGATATCTGCATTGTTTTGAACACTAATTTATCAACACCGACATCTTTGCAATATTTTTTTACATCTTCAATCTGATGTTCATTCTGTTTCATCACAATAAACTGAAACTCTACAAAAGGTCTTTTTTGTTTTAGTTTATTTCTTTCTTTAATCAATAGTCTTAAACCTTCATTAGCCTGTTTAAATGTTCCGCCGACTCTGTATTTCTGATAACTCTCTTCATCAAGTCCATCAACAGAATAAATAAGTTTATCCGGTGCATTAGCCAGAATATGATCTATATTTTTTTCAGTTATAAAATGTCCGTTAGTGCTTATTGAAATATAAACCTTATTTTGCTCTGCATATTTTATCATCTCAGGCAGATGTTTATTTATGTAAGGTTCACCTTGAAAAAATAATTGGACATAAAATCCTTTATCTTTTATCTGATCAATCCAGTTTTTAAAATCATTAAGTTTTAATAATCCAAGCGGACGGGTTAATGAGCCAAGTCCTGACGGACATTCGGGACATTTCAGATTACAATGATTGGTTGGTTCTATTGAATAAGAAAGAGGCATCCCCCAAACTATTGGTTTACGGATTAACTTTGAAAGATTAAAAGATAATATTATACTGATTGTATTAATTAGTCTTTTAACAGTAAAATATTTAAGAAAATTTATTTCCAAATAACACCTTATTTTTCTGATTAGAAAATAATCAAAGCATACAATTGATAAAAGTATTTAACCCGGGTAATACGTGTTTTATGATATTGTCAGGCTTAAAGCTTTTGATTACTTTTGCCTAAGAAAATTCATTCATTGAGGCTAAAATGTTCATTAATTTCAGCGAGATACCTAAACATCAGAATTTATTCCTGGATTATCTATACAGATTTGATAATATAAAGGAGTTTTACAAAAATAATTTCAGGAATAAAGAAAATTTTTCTGATCTGTTTAACAGTATTTCTAATTCAAAAAAGGATAAACAATTTCATATATCGCCGATTATTAAGAATCAATATTCTGATTTTCAAACTGCATCGGCAAAGACTATTAAAAATATTGATTCACTTGATAATCCTAAAACCATTGCAATTGTAACCGGGCAGCAGGTTGGAATACTTGGCGGACCACTTTATACAGTTTATAAAATACTTACAGCAGTAAGACTTTCAAATCAGCTTAATGAAAGATTTAATGATTATAAATTCGTTCCTGTTTTCTGGCTCGAAGGTGATGATCATGATTTTAATGAAGTTAGGTCTATAAATATATTTGATAACAATAATCAGGTAATAAATATCGGATATAAATCTGAGATAGAAGCAGATGATGCAAAACTTAGTGTCGGTAATATAAATTTCGATGAAGCAATCAATGAGTTTATGGCATCGCTTGATAATACACTCAGACAATCGGATTTCAAAGATGAACTGTTAAAAAAACTTAATGACTTTTATGCTCCGGATAAATCTTTTAAACAAAGTTTTAAAGAACTTATTTTCTGGTTATTTGATGAATATGGTTTGGTAATTTTTGATCCTCAGGATATTTCAATTAAAAACATTTTAAAACCTATCTTTAAAAAAGAAGTAAATGATTTCCAACAACACACCGAAAGATTAATTCAGGTGAGTGCTGAGCTTGAAGAGTTATATCACGCACAGGTTAAAGTTAAACCTGTAAATTTATTTTATCATACCGATGACGGAAGATATTCAGTTGAACCGGTTGATGAAATATTTAAACTAAGACGTAAAAGAAAACAATTCACTAAAGAAGAAATATTAAATGAAATTGAAGAACATCCTGAAAGATTCAGTGCTAATGTTCTATTGCGTCCAATCTGCCAGGATTATTTATTGCCCACCGGATTTTATATCGCAGGACCAAGTGAAATTGCATACTTTGCGCAAATAAATCCTTTATATGATTTTTATAAAATTCCTGCACCCGTAATTTATCCAAGAACTTCTGTTACTCTTATTGAAAAAAATGTAAATGCAGCTTTGGATAAATATGATTTAACATTGAAAGATATTTTCTCAGAGCTTAATGAATTGAAACATAAAGTTATTGCAGACCTTTCAGATAATAATATCAATAACTCATTTGTGAATGCTGAAAATGAAATAGAACTGATTTTTGACAGGATAAAAGAAAATCTTTTTGCTATTGATAAAACTCTTGTCGATTCAAGTGCTAAATACAAAGAAAAAGTGTTTTCGGTTTTTAATGAACTAAAAAATAAAGCAGTTAAAGCGCAGGAAAACAAACACGAAACAACAGTAAGACAACTGACAAGAATATCTCATCTGTTATATCCGAATGAAAATCTTCAGGAACGTGAGATTAACTTTACATATTTCTATAACAAATATGGAAGTGAATTAATAAAGAAGATATATGATGAAATGTCAATCAACGAATTTGAGCATCAGATAATTATTGTATAAAGAAAATATTTTTGTGCTCTAAACCTGTTTTTAAAGAGGTCAGTTAATAATTGATTTGATTTGTTCATCAAATTTTGGATTTGAAATATTAACGCATTCAAAATCGTTTACTTCTCCTCCGTTATCTAACAGCATACTTAAAACAGAGAATGCCATTGCAATTCTATGATCACCGAAACTTTCAAATGTTAAATCTGATTTTTTAACGCTTCCGGATATAACAAACCCATCCTCAAATTCTTCAACTTCTAATCCAAGTAAATTTAAATTATAACAAAGTGATTTTATTCTGTCAGATTCTTTAACACGCAGTTCCTTTGCATTCCTGATTTCAAAATCGCCTTCTGCAAAAATTCCTGCTATTGTAAGTATTGGAATTTCATCAACAATATTCGGGATTAATTCAGAATCAATTTTAACATTATTAAGAGTTGATGATTTAACAATAACATTTCCAAACGGCTCATTGCTGGAATATCTGATATTTTCATAAGTGATATTTGCACCCATTTGCTTTAACACTTCTATAAAACCGGTTCTAGTAGGATTTAAAGAAACATTATTAATCTTTAACACTGAGTTAGGTGTAAGTAAAGTTAATACAATATGAAATGCTGAGGTTGAGATATCTCCAGGAATAAAATACTCATTAGCTTTCGGATAATATTTGGATGAAGATGATAAAATAATTTTTTCGTTTTCAGTTTTTACAGGTAATCCAAGCATCAGTTCAGTATGATTTCTTGTTTTATCTTTTTCAATAACTACTGTCTCATCTTCTAAATGTAAACCCGCAATCAGAATTGCACTTTTTACCTGAGCGCTTGCAACAGGCATTTCATAAGTTATACTAATTAATTTTTTAACCGGATTAATTGTAAAAGGTAAAGTATAATTTTCAGTAGTTGAAAATTGTGCACCCATTTCCATCAATGGTTCTATAAGACGTTTCATTGGTCTTTTAGAAAGCGATTCATCACCAATTAATTCAGAAGTAAAATGTTGT
>JAVEUY010000148.1:0-6765 GCA_034005315.1 Ignavibacteriaceae bacterium
ACTGAAATTGCAAGTGCCAGATATATTGGTGATAATGATGATGTAGTTGTTGAGGTAATTGGCGATCTTACCATTGGCAATTGGTATTACATTTCGGTTGATAATAATTACGCAAATTATAGAGGAACTTTTACCCTCTGTTTGGCCGATAATGATATTTCCTACGATTTTTATGAAGGTGCAATCAATGTATCAGCTCTGATTGATGATTGTTCTGCTGATGCCGAGTATACCACTTATGGTATGACCGGTGATAAAAATGCCGCTTCAACATGGAATACCTCTCCTAACTATAATGTTTGGTTTAAATTCCAGGCAACTTCTTTTGCAATTAATGTTAACGTATTAAGAGGAGGAAGTTACGGTACCATACGAAGAATTAATGCGGCCATTTGGGAAGCTGATGGTACAACTGAAGTTGCTTCAAACCGATATGTTAGCGACAATGATAATGTTTATGTCGGTTCAGTTGATTTGGTTCCAGGAAACTGGTATTACATATCGGTTGATAATAACTATGCAAATTACCGCGGTACTTTTACCCTTTGCATAGATGATGACGTGGATTATGATTTTTATGACGGAGCACAAATACTTACAAATCTCTCTGATTGGAGTTCTGATGATGCAGCTTATACAACTTTAGGTGCAACGGCTGATAAAAATGCTGCATCCACATGGAATACAAGTCCTAATTATAATCGCTGGTTTAAATTCAAGGCAACTTCGGACCAAATTAATGTGATTGTAAAACGTGGTGGCGATTATGGTACCATTCGCAGGATAAATGTTGCCCTTTGGGAATCGGATGGGACTACAGAAATAAATTCGAATCGCTATGTCAGTGATAATGATAATGTGAGTATAAGTGCTTTGAATCTGACTGTCGATAACTGGTATTATATATCGGTTGACAATAATTATGCAAATTATAGGGGAACATTTTCATTATATGTGAATGATGAACCCGATTACGATTATTATGAAGGAGCATATCTAATAGATGATATAAATAATTGGTGTTCTGATGATGCTGAATTTACTACACTTGGAGCAACTGCTGATAAAAATGCAGGTTCATGCTGGAATACTGGCCCAAACTATAACCGTTGGTTTAAATTTCAGGCGGTTTCTGATGGTATTTCAGTTACTGCAAAAAGAGGTGGTGACTTTGGTACAATCAGGAGAATAAACCTTGCACTATGGGAAGATGATGGCACCACTGAAATTGATTGCAACCGATATGTTAGCGATAATGATAATGTTAGCGTTAGTTCAAACAATTTAACACCGGGCAATTGGTATTATGTTTCAGTAGACAATAATTATGCGAACTATAGAGGTACTTTTACCTTATGTGTTGATGACCAACCAACCTATGATTATAAGGCTGGGGCAATTGAATTGGTAGACTTGGATAACTGGTGCTCTAATGATGCTGAGTATACAACTATTGGTGCTACTGCTGATGAAAATGCTGCTTCATGCTGGAACACAAGTCCCAATTACAACCGATGGTTTAAATTCCAGGCTATATTTGATACTGTAACAATTGATGTGAAAACTCAGGGGGCTGAAGGTACGGTACGAAGGCTTAATGTGGCACTTTGGGAGTCAGACGGGACAACCGAGGTTGAATGTCTTAGATATAGTTCGGATTACGATGACATCCAGATTGTTAACGGAGATCTTACCCCGGGAGATTGGTATTATATCTCCGTTGATAACAACTATGCCAATTATCGTGGAACATTTACATTGTGCGTAAGTAATGTGAGTGCCAATGTTTATTATGCAATCGATGATGGCGATTGGGGAACTAACAGTACATGGTCAAGAACAGAAGGCGGGGCTCCTGCTTCTGATACCCCCGGAAGTGCAAACAAAGTTTACATTAAAGGTTATGATATTACTGTTACAAGTGCTGAACAAGCGGCTACGCTTGATATTGACATAGAAGATGATAATACAACCCTTGAAATTAATGGTGTAGATGCATCCTTAACTGTAAATGGCGATATGACATTTACAAATAATGGTAATGACTTGGATGGGATCATAACAATTACTTCTGGTGGAAACCTTAGTATTGACAACGATCTGACAATTACCCGAAACGGAGGAGCAAATTTATTCTACATCGATATTCAAAATAATTCAAACATTACCGTTTCAAACAGTTTGGCATTTTATAGTACTGCCGGATCCGTTAATTTAAATGAAATTATGTTGAGTGGAGATGCTACACTTGCTGTGAGTAATGATTTAATTATGGACTTTAGCGGCGGTATGAAAATTAAGATGACTTTGGACAATGCCACTGTCATGCAGGTTAATCACGATATTCAATTTACCGCAAATGCAGAAGATAAAGTTGAAATTGAATTGAATAATACTGCTGAATTAAATATAGGAGGAAACTTTTTGAGAGGGTCACCGGCATATGGTATATTAGATTGTAATGACAACTCAACTATTGGTTATGTGAGTGACTCATATCTGCAAATATGGGCGGAGAACGTAGGCGAAGGTGCTGATGGTTTTAGCTATCAAAATGTAATTATCAATAATACAAAAGTAAGTTCTCCTCAAATAACCTTGGAAGGCACTGTTATTGTACCAGGCACATTAACCATGACTCAAGGTGATATCTCTACCGGTTCAGATACACTGAAATTAGGAGCAGACGCTGGAAATCCGGGAACTTTAGCATATACATCAGGAAGTATAATTGGTAATTACGAAAAATGGATTACTGTAACATCACCAACAACCTACTATTTACCCGTTGGTACTGAACAATATGACCGACCAATGGAGATTGAATTTAATAATCTTTCAAACGGGTCTATTGTGGCAAAATTTATTTCTGGTGATCCTGGTGAAAGTGGTTTACCAGTTGATGATAATGGTGAAGATATTTATGATATTTTTATAGATGGTTATTGGTCAATTGGAGCTGAGAATTCATTAACAAGTAACAATTATAACTTAACCATTGAGGCTGAGAACTTTGATGACTTTGATTTTACAACTGAAACCCGTCTATTAACAAGAGTAAGTAGCGGTGATGACTGGACAGCTGATGGATCTCATGTTGCAGCAAATGGGGATACTGTTTTTAGAACAAGTATAACAACATTACCTGCTGAATTCGGAATAGGAGATAATTCCTGCATTCTTCCAACCTCAAGTATAACCGGAAATGATGAGGTTCCTGAATATTCAGAAAATGAGGACTATTTTGTTTCATCAAATTCAGGATATATATATAACTGGACTGTAACCGGAGGAAGTATTGAAAGCGGCAATGGTTCTAATATTATTGAAGTAAACTGGGATGCAGATGGAGTTGGAAATGTTGCAGTTATTGCATCATATCAAGGATGTACTGCCGATCAGGTTGATCTGCCTATAGAAATTTATGGACCTGTTTACTCACAGACTGATGGCAGTTGGGATGATCCCGGGACATGGGATGGCGGTGAAGTACCAAGTTTTAAAGATAATGTGGTCATATTAGGCTCTGATGCGGTAACCTTAGCATCCAACGTGTTAATAAGAAACCTAACTGTTAATGGTGACCTCGATAATAATGGATTTGAACTTACACTAACAGGTGATTATACGATAAATGGTACGCATACTTCAACAGGAGATGACAAAGTCTTTTTGAGTGGGGTTAATAAGAATATCGATGGTAGCGGAACGCTAAATCTGGATGGTCGTTTTCAAATAACAACAGGAAATAAAAACATATTAAATACCGCCGATCTTGATATAATTTCCGGTGATCTTTACATTGCATCAGGAATTGTTGTTTACAATAATGGAATAATCACTTTGACTGAACAACTACAGGGTCAAAACGCCAACTCTACCTGGGAAAACCGGGCAAGTTCCACACTATATGTTGGCGGTGATGATGCTAATGCCATATTAAGTACCGGTAAACTGAAAGCCTCATACGCTGATAATACTATATATTACAATCGGGCAGGTGACCAAAGTATTAAAGTTCCTGTAAATAATGAATATTACAATTTAACCATTGAAAGTACAAACAGTAATCTATTAGGCGATATTACAGTATTGGGCGATTTAATAACCGATGGTACATTCGATTTTGATGATAACGACCTGTCATTTGAAAACAGCTGGACTTTAAACGGTTCTTTTATCCAGGGTAACGGTGTAATTTCTTTAACTGGTTCAAATAATCAAAGTTTTGAAGGTACGTACACAAATCTTACCATTAACAAATCAGGAGGCGAAATTAGCCTATCAAATACACTAAATATCTCTAATGTGTTAACTTTAACAAGCGGAAACATTGATCTTGGCTCAAATGATCTGGTCATAACCAATTCTGCATCAGGCGCCATTTCTGGTGGAAGTGCATCAAGTTATATTCAGGCTGATGGAACAGGCAAAGTTATCTGGGACGTGGCTTTAACTACTACAATGACATTCCCTGTTGGAGATAACAATGATTACTCACCATTTACATTCTATTTAAATAGCGGAACTCTTGCTTCAGCAAATATAAGTCTTAATCTTACAGATGCTGCTCACCCTGAATTAACGGGTTCAACCGATTATATATCAAGGTACTGGACCCTTGAAGAAAGCGGGATAAGTAGCCCTGATTATAACGTTAGTTATGTTTACACTGATGGTGATATTATTGGAGATGAGGCCATTATACTCCCCTGCAAATATTCATCAGGTTGGACAAAAGGATCAACAACTGCAATTACAGGTACCAATACTTTAACCTGGGATAATATTACTTCGTTTAGTGACTTTTCAGGTGGTGAAGGAGGTGCATTACCTATTGAATTAATATATTTTAAAGGCCAATCCACCCAACAAGGTGTAATTTTAACATGGAAAACGGCTACTGAAATAAATAATGATTTTTTCACCATTGAAAGATCGGGTGATGCTGTAAACTTTACTGAAATTGCACAAATTGAAGGTGCTGGAAACAGCCTTTTCGATTTAACTTATAGCTCTATTGACAAATATGCTGATAAAGGTTACCAGTATTACCGGCTTTCACAAACTGATTATGATGGAACTACCGAATATTTTCAAATAATATCTGTACTTAATGATTTAATTGTTAACAACACAAATAAATCAATTGAGGTTTATCCTAATCCTTTCACAAAAGAAACAAAACCTAAAATTAAATTAAGTGGTTTTGAGAAAGGTGAAATTATTGTATTTACTATTTACAATAATAATGGACTATTATTGAAAGAATCCACTATTGTTTTAAAAAATAGCATAGATATAGTAGAACTTCCAAAAGAGACCATTAAAAACAATGGTTTATATTATCTAAAAGTATTTTCTAAAAATACAGGATATTATAAGGCTATTAAGGTTGTTGTAAAATAAATTTGACTCGTTTATATTAATCTCATATTTTTGCCATTATACATTAACAATAATCAACCAATGAAACCCGATTATCATTATTTTTTTTGTGTGGTAAAGGCTAAAGTTTTAATAGGAGAAACCAAACTACATGCAGTAATGCCAAAATGTTCAGTAGGGAAACATAAATGGTTTGTATAAATGGTAAAAAGTCCTGTAGGAATACACAAATGCCCTGTAGGCGCACTCAAATTCCTAGTAGGTAAGGACGAACAATTCGTAGGAACGTACAGATGATAATTAGGAATGGTTGAACATTGTAATGTAATTTTTAATCAATGTTTAATTATAAAACCTAAATTAAAATGGCTTCAAACAAAAAGTTGTCAGAGGTTCAAACCCTCGAAAATTACAGAGTAGCATTGACAAATGCAGTGAGCCAACCAGAAGTTGCCGCAACAATGGCTGAATTTGGCTATAGTGCCGAAGAAATTGCAAAAGGCAATAAGCTTTTAGCTCAAACTACTACTGCTTATGAATCAAACAAAACAGAAGACAATGAAACAGTTGCAGCTAGAGCAGTATTAGATGAAAAAATTGAGAAAGTATCAGACCAGTATTCTTTAGATCGGAAAAAAGGAAAAGTCGTCTATCGTAATGATGAAGTAATGTTAAAGAAACTTGGTCTTACAGGCTCAATTCCTCAATCATATGCTAAGTTGATTGCGACTATGAAAACTTTTTACAATGGTGTTGATTCAGATACCGCAGCGCAAGAAAAGCTTGCAAGGCTAAAAATTACACCAAAAGAAATCAAAGCAAGTATTGCTGCAATTAAAGATTTAGAAAACTCAAGAGCAGAATACTTAAAAGAAGTTGGTGAATCGCAAGATGCAACAAAAGCAAAAGATGATGCATTCGCAAAAATAGATGATTGGATGTCGGAGTTCTTTGCAGTAGCAAAAATAGCAATGGAAGATAATCCTCAATTATTAGAATCGCTTGGAGTGTTGGTTCGTAGCAAGCTAACCCAATTGCAGGCACATTGGTAAAGCCCATGCATACATCCAAACGCACATAGCTTCACCAAAGAGCCTGCAATTTCCATCGCACAAATAAGTGGCAGTATTTCAATCGGTCAGATTAAAAATAAATAATGAAAGCCAGCCTGTAACACGCAATAAAAAACATAGGGCAGAAATTACTATATTTGAAAGCAACAATACTAAATAAACGGTTCAGCAACTGGATAAGTAGGAACATTAAATCGCCCTACGTTTCTTATTGCCACCGTTGTAGCATATTACCCGCTGCGTTGTATAGTCTTTATCAAATTTTATTATTTTGGACTAAAAAAAATGAAACAAAGAATAATGT
>JAVEUY010000149.1:0-6762 GCA_034005315.1 Ignavibacteriaceae bacterium
TTAATTCCAAGAGAATTAAGCTCCTCCATCAATTTTACTTTTTTAATCATAAATTATTCTTTAACTATTAATCAGTCATTAAGTATTTAATCTTATTTATCTTCTTTAAACAGGATGTTATGATCAAGCTCTATTTTTTCTTCGCAGAAAAAAGGTTCTGCATAATTTTTTCCGATAGAAAATCCGTAAAACTCTGCTCTTGATCTGATATATTTCAGAAATTCGGGTTTACTAATAAAAGTTTCCGGTTCTAAACTTCTTGGATTATGAAATTGAGTAGAATAACATTCTACTGCTTTCATTTTTATATCAAACGTATCAGAAATATCATAGACAAACGAAGGTTCAAAAGTATAAGTCTGCATATAATAAAATAATTTTTCGGGTCTGTAATGATTTTGAGGAATTTCCTTTTCAAATGTTTTGATTTTTGTAAGACCTGTGGAAAACATTGCTCTTTTAACAAGGTTACTTGCATCAATATGATCGGGATGACGATCGTTAAAATAAGGAGCGAAAACAATCCGCGGTTTATATTTTCTGATTGCGCAAATTACCTTCATTAAGTTTTCTTTTGTGTTTTCAATAGCGCCATCAGGGATTCCAAGATTCTGGCGAACAGCAATTTTTAAAATAAGTGCAGCATCAAAAGCTTCTTTTTGTCTGGTTTCTGCTGTTCCCCTTGTACCAAGTTCACCTTTAGTAAGATCAATTATACCAACTTTAATATTGTTTTTTGTAAGATGTGCTATAGTGCCCCCCATTGCAAGTTCAGCATCATCCGGATGAGCTGCGAATACTAATACATCTAAATTCATGCTTTACCTAATTTTTAAAATTTATACTCGGAACTTAAAAATTTTATTTTATGTAAGCTAATAACTAATGTACTGTATGATATGGGATATAAAACTTAAAAAATAAGTTCGCTTAATCATTTGTTATTTGGCATCATATTTTTATTTTAAGAAAGCTAATCCTTTTAATAATCAAAAACCGAGGAAAAAGAATGAAAAAACTCTTTACGCTTATTATGGTTGTATTATTTCTGCCGTTTGGTTTTTCACAAAATTATGTCTGGCAGCTTAAGAGATCCGGCTCCAGTTTAGGAGGTCCGATTGATGTAGAAAAGTATCATCATGATAATGTTTATTATGGCTCACTAAATAAAATATTTAAGAGTACTGATCGTGGTGAAACCTTTACACAGATAGGAACTAATGTTCCCTCAGCCAGTGAAATCAAATGCGTATTTATTGATGATGATAATCCGGATGTTATACTTGTTGGAATTGAAGCATCAACTGATAAGATTGTAAAAACCACAGATGCCGGTGCAACTTGGACTATCACTGCCGATGGTTTATCGTTTTCATATTTCGGAATTCCAATTACTCAGGACCCAACTCATCCTGATACTTTTTACACCATGAATGGAAACAATTTTATGCGCTCAACTGATTTTGGTTCAACCTGGACAACTATTTCATCTTCATTTGGAACAAACAGCGCACCTTGTGATATAGAAGTTTTCCCGGATACTTCCATCGTTCTTGTTGGTGATAATGGTACAGGTATTTTCAGAAGTAAAAATTATGGTTTAACCTGGACTCAGACTTACAGCACATCAGGAGAGATTCCAACAATTGCTGTTGATTTTACTCACCCTGGTATCGCTTATGCAACAAAATGGGCTGGCGGAGGAGGATTATTAAAATCTACTGATTATGGTGCTACCTGGTCTCTTATGACCGGATTTACTGGACAAAATATGTGGGGTGTTCATACTAATCCTTTTGATGGTAATGAAGTTTATGCAGGATGTTACTCCTGCGGTTTATCGTGGAAAACAAAAAACGGCGGTGCAACATGGCAAACGGTTTCAATTCCATCTGTAAACTATCAGTATTTTATTGTTGATTCAATGAACGTTTTCGCTGCGCAGGGTAACGGGTTTTATAAATTAGATTCTCCATTTTTTATCCCGGTTGAGTTAACTGCATTTAGTGCTGAGTTGCAGGATGAAAATATTATCCTTAACTGGACTACCGCAACTGAGCTAAACAATTCAGGATTTGAAATTGAATCAAGTACAGATAATGTTGATTTTATTAAGATCGGATTTGTCCCGGGATATGGAACTACTACTCAATCAAAAGATTATTCGTTTATAATTTCTGAAACTTATTCCTATAAAACTTATTACAGACTAAAACAAATTGATTTTGATGGTTCATATCAATATTCATCCTCTGTTGAAGTTGAATCAGTTCTGCCAAAAAAATTTTCTTTAGAGCAGAATTATCCTAATCCGTTTAACCCAAATACAACTATTAAATTCGAACTGCCAAAAGATGGATTTGTTTCACTAAAGATTTATGATATACTCGGTAACGAAATTACTACTCTTGTTAATGAAGAAAAACCTACAGGCAGATATGAAATAAACTTTGATGCAAGCGCATTGGTAAGCGGTGTTTACATATATAAATTAGAATCCGCAGAGTACATTTCTACTAAAAAGATGTTACTGCTTAAGTAATATTTATCTTTTCAAACCCAATTCCTAAAAGGAATTGGGTTTGTAATTAATTGGGTTTGTTTTTATATTATTTAAGTTACAACTACAAAATCTCAAAATATATTGAGGTGAGAAGTGAAACTAAAATACTTTCTTGTCTTATTGCTCTCATTGTGCATTGAGCATTTAACCTTTAACATTACCTACGCAACCGTCAGGTTCGTGAGTAAGTCCGGCAGCAGCACACCTCCCTACACAAGCTGGGAAACAGCAGCAGACAGCATACAAAAATGTATTAGCATTTGCAGTTTTGGCGACACTGTTTATGTAGCAAATGGAGTTTATAAAGAGCAGGTAGTAATGATACCAGGCTTAAGCCTTATTGGTGCGGGGCTGGATTCTTGTATAATAGATACACGTGCTTTAGTAACAGCTGTCGATTATACCTCTGTTATAGTAAATGATAGTTGTTTTATTACAGGTTTTAACATTTTGGTTTATTATAACTCTAGCAAGGGTTACGGTATAAAAAATATTGGTAATGGAGTTTGCTTGATTACTCTTAATAAGATAACTAGTGGAGGGCTTGGAACATTTATAAGTACAGGTCCTACAATATATAAAAACGTTTACGACAATGTAACAATAGGTATATGGCTTTTTACCTCAAATTCAATAGTAAGAAAAAATATAATTTATATTGATCCTAACGCAATTAGCAGTGATGCTTATGGTATACTTATAGAAGCAACAAGTAATGGTCCTAACCCAATTATTGATTCAAATTATATTGAAGTTAACCGAGGAGAAGGTATATATAAATCTTTTGGTACAAATCCAACTATCAGCAATAACACAATCATATTAAAACACATTGGTACAAGAGGTATACGTTTAAGTAGTTCTGATTCTGCAAAAGTATATAACAATTCTATTTATGCAGAAGAGGGTTATAACGGAATTGAAAATATTGCCACACAGTTTATAAAAATATACAATAATTATCTGATAGGAGAATTTAGTAATCGTGCGCTTGCTGTTGGCCCTGATAATAAAGTAAAAAATAATGTTGTAACCAATTCAGGATTAGGTGCATATGCCTGGGGAAATCAGAACTTGGACTTCAAATATAACAACGTTTGGAATAACGCAGTAAATTATTCTGGTTTTACACCCGACAGCACAAATATTTCAGTTGATCCAATGGTTGTAAATGATGATGTAACAAGAGGCGAACTGGATTTCCATCTTCAAAAATATTCACCACTGATAGATGCAGGTGATCCAAACATATTGGATAAAGATGGAAGTAGGAGTGACATTGGATTATATGGCGGTCTTTATGGTGAAAGCTATAAATATCTTGATCTTGCCCCTCGTGCACCAATAAATCTTACTGCTTTAGTTGATACAAATTATATCACACTCAATTGGAATAAAAACACAGAAGCCGATACAGCTTATTATAAAGTATATAGAGATACTGTTTCGGGATTTCAGATTGATTCCACAAAACTTATTAGTTCTGCAACAGATACATTTTTTATTCAGGTAAATTCGCATAATGTTACAAGATATGTTTACAAAGTTACCTGTGTGGATAAACAGGGTAATGAATCAGAGCCAAGTGAAGAAAAAGTTGTTAATATTACTGAAGTTGAGCAATATCCCCAACTTATAACTGATTACCAGCTATATCAGAACTATCCAAATCCTTTCAATCCATCAACAACTATTAGCTACCGGTTAATAAATAGAGGATATGTAAAACTATATGTATATGATATAAAGGGAGAGCTTATAAATGTTCTAGTAAACAAAGAACAGGAATCTGGTTTCTACGAAGTAGAATTTAATGTAGGGAACGGACTCCCGTCCGTTCCGGATATACCAGATTTAGCCAGCGGCGTTTACATATACCAGATTATAGTAAAGAGTGAAAACAACATTCCTGTTTTTTCTGACATAAAAAAAATGCTTTATCTTAAATAAATTCAAAGGAGAAAAATTATGAGTTCACAGAATAGAATTTTGTTCAGCATAAAATCTTTAGCTCTGTTTTTCTTATTTATTAGTTTTATTAATTGTGCAATTATCGCACAAACAACTGATGGGCACTTTACTGTTGGTGCTTTTATGGGTAGTGAACCCACAGAAGCTGTAAAGCTTTCGTATGATGAAAGCGGATTGAATACGATTGTATGGAAAGCTTATCCATCAAATCAATCATATCTGAATAAATATGATGTAATGGCTTTTAATATAAATTCAACCGATTGGATTAATCATTATGCTACGGGCTGCTATTCGAAGTGGGAAAGTGAAGAAGATCAAATTGATTTATCAAAAATAGGGGTTAAGCATAGATTGAAAAATGGTAATTTAGTTGGTAGTTCGGCTAATTTTGGTGGTGTTCAATGTTGGTCAACTATTGGATTAAATGGACCTGCTGATTCACTTATATATGGTCCCCACTATTTTCAGGCAAAAAAATACAGAAGGGTTTACGGAGACTCAGTAATTAATTTTATTGCGCGCTTTAAGATGGCATTAAATTATAATCCACAATTAGTTAATCAAACTGATCCAGTTTGTAGAATAAAAGTTGTTTACAGGTACTATGTTAAAGATAAAATTAATCCCTCCAATAGCCATTATGAGGAAATAGTAATACAGGGTCGGGAACAAATTCTTAGAGTTTCTGATTTTCCAGAGAACGGAGGTTTTAAGATTTTTGATTTTGATGGTTTAACTTATCAATATAATGTATCAATTTATCCTCCTAAGGAAATTGGTATTTATTCACAGCCTTCATCGGATTCGACTGAAATTTCTGACTGGCTTTCAGATACAGGTATTCAGTTTTGTGTTGACTGGTTGGGGAATAGTGATTTGGGTATACTTTATGTTGATTATGCCGAGGTTTATGATAATGATGGATGGAATAGATATATCAATCCTATAACTCAAAATGCAGTTCTAGATAGTATAGTAGTCTATGCAGAACGTTATTCAAATTGGAACAACATTAAGTACTGGTATGCCCACGATGAGCCTCATAGTATTGATGCTTTTATTCCAATAAAGACAGTAGATGAAATTGTTCGTAATGCAGGCAGTGCACCGCTGATCACACATTTTTTTGAAGTTAATGTTTATAAAAATGGTGAATATATTTATGAGCATTTTTATAATTCAGTACAACCTAAAAAGCTTATGTTTGATGCATATCCTTTTCATACAAATCCACTCGAAGGACACAACTTTGAATCGTTACCAATAAAGCTGCAACAATCACACGAATTGCAACCAGGATTTTATTACGTGCCTCAAGCATTTGGATTGATTTATAGTAATAATCAGGGATGGTACACTTTATATTGGTGTCCCTAATCTTTCGTTGGTTACAAATCAGAAAAAGACGCTGATAGCTATAAAAGATACAAGCACTGTATCGGTAGATGAAAATAAAATTATTAGCTTATTCTAACCGAACAGGAGTTCGGTGACTACAATAAAATATTTTTATAATTTCACACTCACTTGAATAATATTTATTAAAAAGGATTTTAAATCTGAAATTGGTTTAAATCCTTTTTATTTTTAAAGCAGAAAGATATTTTTACAACAGTTAAACCAGAGGCAATTTATGAAAAACTTCATAACTATTTTCTTAATATTATCAGGATTATTTTCAATGCCCGCACAAAGTAATAAAACTGCTTTTATCAACGGTAAGATCTTTACCGTTAATGATAATCAGCCATTTGCACAATCAGTCGTGGTACAGGATAATAAAATTATTTTTGTCGGCTCAGATGAAGAGGCTAAAAAACTTATAGATGAAAATACTAAAGTCATTAACCTGAACGGAAAGCTGATGCTTCCCGGATTTAATGATAACCACGTTCACTTTTTAACCGGTGGTTTTTATTTGCTTGGAATAGATTTAAGACCTGCAAACTCTACTTCAGAGTTTAAACAAATACTTAAAGATTATGCAGCTAAACATCCTGGCAAATGGATAACAGGCGGTTATTGGGATCACGAAAAATGGGAATTAAAAGATCTTCCTACCAAATAAATGATTGATGCTGTAGTTTCAAATCAGCCTGTGTTTGTTGAAAGACTTGACGGACATATGGGAGTTGCAAATTCTTATGCGCTTAAACTTGCAGGAATCAAAATCGAAACTGAAAGTCCCGACGGCGGACTTATTGTTATAGATCCTAAAACCGGTG
>JAVEUY010000150.1:0-6750 GCA_034005315.1 Ignavibacteriaceae bacterium
AATCGTTGCAAGTGTTTGTGAATCTTTTTCAACTTTTACATTTTCTTTTGCTTCAATAGCCTGATGCAATCCGTCGCTATATCTTCTGCCGGGTAAAATACGACCTGTAAACTCATCAACAATTGCGATCTTACCTTCTTCAGTTACAACATACTCTACATCTTTTTCAAAAAGAGTATAAGCTTTTAATAACTGGTTTATTGTATGGATTCTATCACTGGCTTCAGAATACTTTTTATATAAAACATCTTTTCTTTTTAATTTTTCTTCAAGAGAAAGTGTATCATCATTTTCAAATTTGCTTATTTCATAACCAAGATCAGGAAGGACGAAATATTCTTTTTCCATTCCGCTTCCTTTTGCCAGCTCTTCTCTTCCTTTTTCAGTAATATCAATCTGATTTCCTTTTTCATCAATAACAAAGTATAACTCATCATCAATGATATACATATTTTTACCTTTTTCGCGAAGATACTCAAGCTCGGTCTGCTGCATTAGTTTTTTGTTTGATGGTTCTGACAGGACTTTTGTGAGCTTGTTATTTTTGGGCAAACCGCGATATGATCTGAATAATAACACACCGGCTTCTTGATCATTTTCATTACCTTTATTCAGCATATCTTCAGCCTGCTGAACAAGAGAGGCAACAAGATTTTTCTGAAGTCTGAATAATTTTTCGATTCTTGGTCTCATATCATTAAACTGATGATCATCACGATCAACTGGACCTGAAATTATCAGTGGTGTTCTTGCTTCATCAATTAAAACCGAATCAACTTCATCAACTATTGCATAATTATGTTTGCGCTGAACCTGCTGTGAAATATCAACTGACATATTATCGCGCAGATAATCAAATCCAAATTCATTGTTTGTTCCGTATGTAATATCGCATGCATACATTTCCTGGCGATGAGATGAATCCATAGTATTAAGAATAACACCAACTGATAAACCGTGAAATCTGAAAATCTCACCCATCCACTCGCTGTCTCTTTTTGCTAAGTAATCGTTTACAGTAACAAGATGAACGCCGCGTCCGGTTAGCGAATTAAGATAAAGAGGTAATGTTGCAACAAGTGTTTTACCTTCGCCGGTTGCCATCTCAGCAATCTTCCCCTGATGAAGTACAATTCCGCCGATTAACTGAACATCATAAGGAATCATTTCCCAGGTTATTTTATTGCCGGCTGCTGTCCAGCTTTTACCAACTAATCTGGCACAAGTGGATTTAACAACAGCAAAAGCTTCGGGTAAAATCAGATCCAGTATTTCTTCATACTGATCATTAAGGGTTTCTTCTAATCCATCAAGTTCATCGTATGCTGTATTCCGGTCAAAGTCTTCATCAGATTGAAGTTTAGCTCTAAGTTCATCGATCTGTTTTCTTGTTTCTTCGGTATGTGCCTTAATCTTTTCCTTAAACTCACTTGTTTTATTTCTAAGTTCATCATCGGTTAAGTTTTTTATAGTCTCATAATGTTCATTAATTTCGGTTACGATCGGCCAAAGCGATTTTAAGTCCTTTTCGTATTTATCACCAAACATCTTTTTGATAATTTTTAACATTTTCAGTGTCTCTCAGTTAGTAATTTGTATTGAAAAATTAAATATAGCTTTTCAGATATGCAATTTAAGAATTATTGGACTAACTATCGCTGTATAAACAGGTATTGTAATTTTATCACTCAATAATATTCAGATATTTTAAGATATTATAAGTGATATTTATCCTGGAAACAAAACCATCTTCAGGTTTTAATGCTTCAACATTGGCTGCAAAAAAATAAGTGTTATTGTGAGCTTCAGCATAACCGACAAACCAGCCGATATTCGTATCATCTATTATTCCCCAGCCTGTTTTAACTCGTAAAATATAATTTTCATTTTGATCATAGATCATAATGTTTTTCACAATATCAATTGCTCTTTGAGAAAATTTTAACTCGTTCAGATATAATTTCCTTAAGAATTCTACCTGCTCATCAGGTGAAATTCTTAAATCACCCTGAAGCCAGAACTTATCGATACCGCCATCGATATTTTCATTACCATAATGATTTTCTGTTATATAATATTTCATTTTGTCATAGCCGATTCTTCTTGCTAATTCCTGATAGAACCAGACAGCAGAAAATTTAAATGCTCTTTTCATATCCAGGTTCTGATTCCAGTTTTCATACGTTCTTTTTACACTATCCCATTTAATAATTTCATATTCGTCTTTAATTACATTGCTCTCAAGTGCTGCGAGTGAATTAAATATTTTGAATGTTGAAGCGGGAATAAATTGCTCCTTACATCTTTCAGAATTGTATTTGATAAATTCATTCTTATTTAAATCATAAAGAACAAAACATCCATCATGTTCATATTCATCGAAGAATTTTTTCAGATCTGTCCGCTCTTCTGCACTTTGAGGCAGTGCAGTAAAATTCATTAATATGAACAATATCATAAGGAATTTCATTTTTATTTCTCTTTTAATAGTGATAGAAACTTTTAATTATATGTAGTTTAATATTAGATTCCATTTGTAAAAAAACAAAATTTCAATGTTAAGACTCAGTAATCTTTCTGAAGATTTTATTACAAAAATAATAGAAAAAACTGCAGGCAGAATTTCCCAAAAGATGCTTGAGGATTTTTTATCTGCAATTGAAAGTGAAATAACCAAAAGTTATTTTACAAGGTCTTCAGAGTCAAATCTGCTGCGGATTATTTTAAATCAATTTGATTTTGCATTTTTTGTAAATGAATCTTTAAAATATCCGCATCACATCGAAATATTATTATCAATCTCTGATAACAGTAACTACTTAACCGATATTCTCGTTCGTAATCCTGAATACGTTCACTGGATTATCAATCCATCTGTTTTAGAATACAAAATCAATAAAAAATATTTTAGTGAAGTTCTTGATAAATCAATATCTGTCTATAAATCATTTGAGTCTAAAGTAAATGTAATCAGAAACTTTAAACGAAAAGAAATTTTAAGAATCGGGTTAAAGGATATTTATCTGAAACAGGATTTGCCTGATACAACAAAACAGCTTTCGGAATTAGCCGAAGTTATATCTTCAAAACTTTTTGAACTTTGTTATTCAGAAATCCTGTTAAAAAATAATTTAACAAATGTTAAAAACAGATATGTTATTTTTTCGCTGGGCAAACTCGGCGGTAATGAATTAAACTACAGCTCGGATATTGATCTTGTAGCATTTTATGATAAAAATTCTTTTATAAGTAGAAGGATATATTTCAACCAGATATTAACTGAGACGATACGTTTGTTTATTGATACGGCAGGCAAAATAACAAGTGCCGGATTTTTATACCGGGTTGATTTTCGATTAAGACCTGATGGACGCAATGCTCAGTTATGCGGAAGCTATCTTGAATATTTAAAGTATTACGAAATGCGCGGCGAAGACTGGGAAAGACAAATGCTTATAAAAGCAAATTACCTTTGCGGAAGTAAGTCTTTATATAATAAATTTTTCAATTACATTTCAAAGTTTATCTATCCTGTAAGTTTTAATGTTTCTCCGGTTGAACAGATTAAAAAATTAAAATCAAGCATAGAAAGAAAAAATAAATCTGATGCAAATATTAAACTTGCTCAGGGAGGAATAAGGAATATTGAATTTTCAGTTCAGGCATTGCAATTACTCAACGGCGGAAAAGAGCCTGACTTAAGAACAGGTAATACTTTAACAGCTATCAATCTTCTCAGAGAGAAAAATATTTTATCTGAACACGAAGCAAAAACTTTTACTGATTCATACATACTTTATCGTAAATCAGAACATTATCTGCAGTTAATGAACGATCAGCAAACGCACGATATTCCGGATTCCGGTGAAACAGCAGAGAAACTTTCTCACTTTACCGGATTTAAAAATCTTTCTCAATTCAAAAAAGTAATTTCAGATTCAAAAGAAAAAGTTAATTCTGTTTATCAAACTATCTTTGCACAAAGTGCCGCTGCTGCAGTTAATAATAATCCTGAAACAGTTAATTATTCTGATGATAAACGCGCAGGAAATAACATAGAATATTTGAGAACAGGAAAAGGGTTATTAGAAAAAAAATTATTTGATTCAAGAACCATCGCATCTTTTGAAAAGATTGAACCAAAGCTAATCAGATATCTTACTAATTCAGTTCAACCTGATATAGTATTGGAAAACCTGGTTAGAATTATCAGGTCAGCAAAATTTCCGCAAATATGGTACGATGAATTTCAGGATGAAAAATTTTTTAATCTGACACTTCTGCTTTGCGATCGTTCACAAAAAGCAATTGATCTCTTTGCTGAAGATAAGCACCTGAGAGATGAATTTCTTTCCCGCGCCTGCTTAATACCTTTATCACAAGTTGATATTTCTTCATTATCTCTTAAACAGTTTCTTTTCAGAAGCTCTGTTCAGATAGCGGCATCAATTTTAACATCAGAACTTTTTTCAAATCTTTATCCTGATTTTCTGAGAAAAAATATTTCATCCATAATAAATGATAATTGTATTGATAAGCCATGGAAAGACAATTTTATTGTTATTGCAATGGGAAGTCTTGGTAATGATCAAATGTCTTTTGCTTCTGATATTGATTTAATATTTATTGTAAATGATATCAACAATTTTCCTTCCGTTCAAAATGATTTTCAAAAACTTTTTGGAATTATTAAAAACCAGCTTCCGGGACTTGAAATCGATTGCAGATTAAGACCGGAAGGTAAAAGCAGTCAGCTTGTTTGGGATGCTGATGAATATAAAAAATATTTTTTATCACGAGCCAGAGTATGGGAGCTTCTTTCATTTACTAAATGCAGATTGATTTCCGGTAATAATGAACTTTTCAATAATTTTTTATCAGCCTATATTGAAGCTGTAAAATCAAAAGATATCAAGATTATAAAATCCGAATTAATTCAGATGAGAAAAAAACTTCTGCCGGTAAACGATAGTTTGTTTGATATTAAGAAAAGTGCAGGCGGATTGTATGATATTGATTTTATTTACGGCTGGCTACATTTAAGTAACCCGGATATATTGTTTTCAGGCAGTTATAATAATTACACTCAGGAGGAGAACTTGCCAAATATGTTAAAAAGAAATTTTAACTTTCTTAAGCAAGTGGAATTATTTAATCAGAATATCTTTAATACAAAGTCATCAAAATTTCCTGCTGACGAATTAAAATCAGAAAAACTATCCTGCTCATTGGGATATAAAACAACACAAAGTTTTATAAAAAAAACAGATGAAGTAATACATTTAAATAAAAAATATTTTCAATCGATTTTTAACAAATAAATTATGAAGTATCTTCAAAAATATTATTACATATTAACTGGTCTAATTGCTTTTTTAATTTACTTAAACACAATTGCTCCTTCCGTAATTGAAATCGATCCCGGCGAACTTGCTGCAGTTCAGATAACATCCGGAATTGCACATCCAACAGGTTATCCGCTTTTTACAATGCTTGGATATTTATTTTCACTGCTGCCGATGCCATTTACAAAAATATTTCAAATGAATCTGCTTGCAGCAATTTATTGTTCAATAGCAATTGCGATTTTTACATATACTGCAAAACTTATTTTAGATAATCTTAATCAGTTTCAATTTATCAAAATTAAAAAGGAGAAATCAGGTAAAAAGAGCAAAGGGAAAAAAGAAGTTGAAAAGTCAGTTTCATCTCAATATCAGATTTCTGAAACAATAAAAATTATATCATCTGCTGCCGGCGGATTGTTTCTTGCATTCAGTAAAACATTCTGGTTTCAAAGCACCTCAGTTGAGGTTTACAGTCTGCATTTATTTTTAATCTCAGTTATCATCTTAGCATTAATAAAAGCATATCTGTATGCAAAACAAGAAAAAGCACTTGATAAATTCTGGATAATTTTTGCAATAGCACTTGCACTCGGTTTTACAAACCACATGACAACATTGTGGATAATTCCTGCGGCTGCATTTTTATATTTTTCACAAAACAGGTTTTCTTCAAGGAGTATAAAGCAAATTTTATTTATGCTTTTAATCTTCTTCCCTGTTTTAATACTGATCTATTTATATCTGCCAATCAGAGCTTCACAAAGTCCTTTGCTTAACTGGGGCAATCCGATTGACTGGGAACGGATAATAAGACACATTTCAGGCAAGCAATACCAGGTCTGGCTTTTTTCATCAACCGAAGCAGCATCGAAACAGTTTAAGTATTTTATCAATAACCTTACTTCTGAATTTTCTATTACACTTATAATTATCGTAATTGGATTATTGGTTTCATTTATAAAAGCAAAAAAATTTTTTGTATTTAATATCATCATTTTTCTTACGACAGTTTTACTTTCTATTAACTATGATATAAACGATATAGATTCATATTTTTTACTTGCATATATCTCATTAGCATTTTTTGCAGTGTTCGGCACAGTATATTTTTTATTATTCGCAGCCAGTAAAAAAATAAATCTGTCAATATCAGTTATCGGATTAGCTTTGGTTTTACTTGTCCAATCATATTCTAACTTAAAATCTGTAAATCAGAGTGACAATTACATTTATGAAGATTATACTAAAAACTTAATAAACAGCCTGCCGCACAATTCAATTATCTTCAGCTACCAATGGGATTATTTTATATCGGCTTCATATTATTTTCAAATCGTAGAAAAATTCAGAGACGATGTAATAATAATTGATAAAGAATTACTTCGCCGTTCCTGGTATTATA
>JAVEUY010000151.1:0-6729 GCA_034005315.1 Ignavibacteriaceae bacterium
GTGCAAAAGTTGTTGCTACTGCTTATGCAGATATGGGATTTGATGTTGATGTCGGTCCGCTTATCCAAACTCCCGAAGAAACAGCACAGCAGGCAGTTGAAAACGATGTTCACGTTGTTGGAATGAGCTCACTTGCTGCGGGACATAAAACACTTTTACCGCAGCTTATAGAAGAATTAAAAAAACTCGGCAGAGAAGATATAATAGTAATCTGCGGCGGCGTTATTCCTGCACAGGATTATAATTTTCTTTATGAGCACGGAGCATCTGCAATATTCGGACCCGGAACAAAAATTCCTGAAGCAGGAATTAAAATAATGGAATTGATAAACGAAAGATTTTAAATAATTTAATAAACCTCCGAGGTTTTCCTAAACCTCGGAGGTTTGGGTCTTATCATGAATAAAGATCGAAATTATTACAAAGACACTTATCATCATCTCCATAACAGAGGAGCCAACAAGGCTTTGATTTTTTACGAAAGAGAAAACTATCTTTATTTTTTAAGAAGAATGAAGTTCTATTCCTATAAATATAAAATTAAACTTTTATCTTATTGCTTGATGCCTAATCATTTTCATATTTTCTTAAAACAAACAACTGATGAATTTTCTACTTCAATGTTCATATCTTCATTGCTAAATTCTTATGTAAAATCTATAAATAAAAAATATGAACATAGCGGAACATTGTTCGAGAGCAAAACTAAAAACAAGAAAATTGATGATGAGACATATTTTGTTTGGATTATTAAATACATACTTGAAAATCCTGTTAAAGCACATTTAGTAGAAAATATTTATGATTGAGAATTTTCTAATGCTAAAGATTTAACTGACATGCGGAGTGGAAATTTAACTGATGTTAAGTATGTAGAATCTTTTTTTCAATCGAAAGAAAGTATGATTGAATTTTTAGTTGACAAAACAATTAAAGTTGTTTATGAATTTTAGTAGATTTAAACAATTAAACCTCTTTATTAAACCTCTGAGGTTTAGGAAAATCTTAGAGGTTTCGTTTCAAGGTTAACGTAATTAAATGAAAAAACAAAAACCTAACACATACAAACCAGATTGGACTCCTGAAAATGCAGGTGATGAATTTGCTGTGCGTGTTGTAAAAGGAACGCAAAGCTCAAATCAAAAAACAACATCTCGATCAAAAGAAGTTAAACGTAAACAGCTTTCAGTTGATGATTATGTAAATGGTGTATTAAAATCTGATAGAAATATTCTTGCAAGAACAATAACATTAGTTGAAAGTAACAATCCAAATCATCATGATATTTCGCAGGAAGTTTTAACAAAGCTTCTTCCCTACTCCGGAAAATCATTGCGGATTGGTATAACCGGTGTTCCCGGTGCAGGTAAAAGCACTTTGATTGAATCTCTCGGAATGTATTTAATTAAGCAGGGACATAAAGCTGCTGTGCTGACAGTTGATCCCAGCAGCACCGTTACCAAAGGAAGTATTCTTGGTGATAAAACAAGAATGGAAAATCTTTCCAAAGAAAAAAATTGTTTTATCCGTCCTTCTCCATCAGGAGGAACACTTGGAGGAGTTACAAGAAAGAGCAGAGAAACAATAACAGTTTGCGAAGCTGCAGGATATGACGTCATACTAATTGAAACTGTCGGCGTTGGACAAAGCGAAGTTACTGTCCGTTCGATGGTGGATTTTTTTCTGCTTGTTCTTATTGCCGGCGGCGGTGATGAACTGCAGGGAATTAAACGCGGTATAATGGAATTAGTTGATGCAGTAATAATCAATAAGGCAGAAGGCGATAATGAAAAAAGAGCAAACATCTCAAAAGCTGATTATAACAATGCGCTTCATTATCTGCAGCCTGCAACAAAAGGATGGACTCCGCAGGCTTACACAACTTCAGCATTAACAGGAAAAGGTATTCCTGAGTTGTGGGAGGTGATAAAGAAATTTGAAAAGACAATTAAACAATCAGGTTTTTTTAAACAAAGAAGAAAAGATCAATCCATCGAATGGGTTTTCAGAATGGTAGAAGATTCATTGCGGGATGAGTTTTATAATAATGACAAAATTCAAAAAGCTATTACTTCATTAAAGGAAGAAATCATAAAAGATAAAATCACTCCAACTTTTGCAGCGGAAAAACTCTTAAAGATTTATAAATCTTTATAAGTTAATTTTAATAAGATTAATATTTTCAATTCATTAACAATCAACATTAGTTTATATTTTAATAACCATTTGAATAAAGACTCTGTCTTTTTTTCTTAACAAGTTTTGTTTTTATTATTTTGCAGGTGTAAAACAAACAAATTAGGTTTGTAATGGATGTTGAAATACTTTCTCGTTTACAATTTGCTTTCACAATAGCTTTCCACTATATATATCCTCCATTAAGTATAGGAATAGGAATTATCCTTGTCATAATGGAAGGTAAGTATCTTAAAACAAAAGACAAGTTCTACGAAAACATGACAAAGTTCTGGGTAAAGGTTTTTGCCTTAACTTTTGCAATCGGTGTTGCAACCGGAATAGTAATGGAATTTGAATTTGGAACTAACTGGTCAACATATTCACGTTTTGTAGGAGATGTTTTTGGTAGTGCACTTGCTGCTGAAGGAATATTTGCTTTTTTCCTCGAGTCGGGTTTTCTTGCAGTTCTTGTTTTTGGCTGGGATAAAGTCGGACCTAAAATGCATTTCTTTTCCACACTGATGGTTTCACTCGGATCAATGTTTAGCGCTGTTTGGATAGTAGTTGCTAATTCGTGGCAGCAAACACCTTCAGGTTTTCACATTGTTGGTGAAGGTATAAATGCTCGTGCAGAAATAACTAACTTTTGGGATATGGTTTTTAATCCTTCTTCAGTAGATAGAGTTTCTCATGTAATTTCAGGTGCGTGGTTAGCGGGTGCATTTTTGATAATCAGCATCAGTGCATATTATATTGTTAAAAACCGTCATATCAGATTTGCAAAATCATCAATTAAAATTGCATTAATAGTTACATTAATTGCATCATTGTTTCAGTTATTTACCGGACATAAGAGTGCAGTTGGCGTAAGCAAAAATCAGCCTGCAAAGTTAGCAGCAATGGAAGCTGTATTTGAAGATCAAACGAATGCACAGCTTTATTTGTTTGGCTGGGTTAATGAAGATAAACAGGAAGTAAATTTTAGTGTTGCATTACCCGGTATTTTAAGCTATCTGATTGGTTTCGATACAGAAACTAAAGTAACCGGATTAAACTCATTTAAAGAAGAAGACAGACCTCCTGTTAACATTGTATTTCAGGCGTATCATTTAATGGTTGCTATTGGTATGGCTCTGATTGCATTAAGTATATTAGGTGTTTTCTTCTGGGCACGAGGCACAATATTTAAACAAAAATGGCTGATGTGGATTTTTATTTTTTCAGTATTGCTTCCGCAAATTGCAAATCAGGTTGGCTGGATAACTGCTGAAGTCGGAAGACAACCATGGATTGTTTACGGATTATTAAGAACTTCTGAGGGTCTGTCAAAAGCTGTTAATGCTGATCAGGTTTGGTTTTCTTTAATATTATTTACTCTGATTTATATCGGATTGTTCATTTTATTTATCTATCTGCTTAATGAAAAAATTAAGCATGGACCCGAAGATGTTGATGAGATTCCATCTGAAATAGGACATCCAAAATCATAAAGGACAAATGAAACATGGAATTTACTTTTGATTTAAATACTATATGGTTTTTCTTAATCGGAATTCTTTTAATCGGTTACTCAATTCTTGATGGCTTTGATCTTGGCGTCGGTGCACTTCATCTTTTTGTAAAAGATGATACCGAAAGAAGAATTATGCTTAACTCAATAGGGCCTGTTTGGGATGGAAATGAAGTCTGGCTTGTTACCGGCGGTGGTGCGTTGTTTGCAGCTTTTCCGCACGTTTATGCAACTGTATTTTCAGGTTTTTATTCGGCAATAATGCTGCTTTTATTTATGCTTATATTCAGAGCAGTTGCAATTGAATTCAGAAGTAAACGACCAATGAGATGGTGGAGACAAATGTGGGATGTTGCATTCAGTATTGCAAGTATTCTTATCGCGTTTCTTGCCGGAGTTGCAGTTGGAAATCTGATTACCGGCATTCCGCTTAATTCTGAAAAAGAATTTATAGGAACTTTCTGGAGTTTAATAAATCCATATACAGTTTTAGTGGGTGTTACAACAGTTGCACTTTTTATGATGCACGGCGCTATATATGGTGTTATGAAAACTGAAAATGAATTACACAATAAACTTAGAGGCTGGGTTAACAACTCAATAATTTTCTTTATCATCTGTTATATAACAACTACAATGACAACATTAATTTATTATCCTCATATGATTCAGCATTTCAAAGAGGTCCCGGCACTTTTTGTTTTAGCTATTTTAAATATGCTTGCAATCGCAAACATTCCAAGAGAGATATTAAAAGGAAAAGATTTTTTTGCTTTCTTATCTTCGTGTGCATCTATAGCGGCTTTACTTGCGTTGTTTGCTTTTGGTGTATTTCCTAACTTTGTAATAGCATCTAATAATCCTGAACTTAGTTTAAATATTTATAATGCTGCATCTTCACAGAAGACGTTGAATATAATGCTAATCATTGCGTTAATCGGAATTCCCTTTGTTCTTGCTTATACAATTAGTATTTATTGGATATTCAGAGGAAAAGTAAAATTAAACAATATGAGTTATTAAAAATATTATCGGCTTTTTGCAAAAAGGTTCAATATATTCTATCAGATAATCAGTAAAGCACGGAGGCAACTTGACAGACATAATTTTAAGTATATTCATTGGTATTGGATTAGCTGCTGCAGTTGGATTCAGAATTTTTGTTCCGTTTCTTATAACTTCAATCGTTGCTTATACCGGAAATCTTGAACTATCAACTTATTTCAGTTGGATTGGAACTCTGCCTGCATTAGTCTTATTTACCATTGCAACCTTAGTAGAAATATTCAGTTATTACATTCCCTGGGTTGATAATTTTCTTGATGCAATAAGTCATCCGCTTGCAATATTTGCAGGAATAGCTTTAAGCGGCGCTGTTGTAACAGATTTTCCGCCATTGATAAAATGGTCTCTTGCTTTGATAGCAGGCGGCGGAGTTGCAGGAACGATTCACGCTGCAACAGGAATGATAAGATTAAAATCATCAGCGGTAACAGGCGGTGCAGGTAATCCGTTAGTTTCAACTGCTGAAGCAGGTGGATCAATCTCTTTATCTTTGATCGCAATTTTTATTCCTGCTTTAGCTGTTATTATTGTTGGAATTATTACTGTTTATTTGTCGTTTCTGATTAAGAGGAAATTCTTTTCGCCGCCTAAGGAGAGTTGATAATTTTATATTCACCCGGTTTAAGTTTATCAATATTCCATTGACCAATCGAGATTCTTACTAATCGTAAAGTTGGATAACCAACTGCGGCAGTCATTCTTCTTACTTGTCTGTTCTTTCCTTCTGTTATTTTTAATTCAATCCAGCTAGTCGGAATATTTTTTCTTTTTCTTATCGGCGGATTTCTTTCATTGATTTTTGGCTTATCAATAATTTTTACTTTCGCTGGTTTAGTAAGACCATCTTTTAGCAGTATCCCGTTTTTTAGTTTGTTAATTGCAGCTTGATCTATCTGTCCTTCTACCTGAACCAAATAACTTTTTTCAAGTTTGTGTTTAGGATCTAAAATTTTGTGTTGAAGTTTTCCATCGTCTGTTAATAATACCAAGCCTTCGCTATCATAATCCAATCTGCCTGCTGCATAAATATTTTTAACCGGAATAAAATCTGATAATGTTTTTCTGTCTTCTTTATCAGTAAACTGGCAAAGAACATTAAAAGGCTTATTGAAAAGGACAATCATAGTTTCGGAAAATTAAATTATCAAAAACAGGTATTCTTATCTAACAAACTTATAATTCTTCAATCTGCTTTTTCCGTAATATCGGCGTTCCAGCTATATCCAACATTAAATTTTGTATTCGGGATTGAAACAGGAAGCTTACCTTTTGCAACAAAGGTTCCGTTTAAAACATTTAACACAGCACGCTGAGATGCTTTTGAATCACTGTAAGTGCAGATATAATTATCAGCATCAGGAAAATTTGAAAGTAAGTAGGGACTTTCAAAACTGATTATTAAAACCTTCTTTCCAAGAGCAAACAAATCCCCGAAGAATTTATATTGAATATCTGAAACAGTCTTTCCACTTGCACCGCTTCTAATATAAAAATATGCCGGCACGATTATAAAATCACTGTCTTTAGCTATATCAAGCGCAAACTTATAGTCTGAAGCTTTTGATTCATTAGTTAAAATAGTATGAGAATAAATCGAAAATGATTCATGAACGATTTGTGAAAAGTGCGTGTCTTTTATATTCTTTCGGTTTGTTATATCTATTATAAATGTCTTTAAATACTTACTTGAATCTATTGGTATTAATTCTTTATCAGCTTTTACAATTGTAACTGAATTTTTAGCGATAGTTTTTGAAAGCTGATAATGTTCTTCAAGCCTGATTCGTTTAGGGATATCAATTTTTTGTTTGTAATTCTTAGCATCAAGTTTTAGCCAGCGTTTAAGTGTCAGAATTTTTCTAACACTTTCATCCAATCTATCTTCAGTTATTTTGCCCGATTTAACTGCTTCATAAATTACAGTAATTCCATCTCTTATACTCGGAGGCATTAATAAAATATCGTTACCCGCTTTA
>JAVEUY010000152.1:0-6726 GCA_034005315.1 Ignavibacteriaceae bacterium
TTAATTTTATTTACATCAAAAAGAATATATTCTTATTCAATATTTGTATTCTGATCAATGAATCTTTTTTCAACTTAATCTTCAACAACATTTACAGAAGCAAGTACCATACTTTGCAGTTTATGAGTAAGCTTTGATTGCCTGATATATTCTTCAGCCTGAACCAGTGCGGCTTTATTCTGGGGATCATAAATTGCCTGCTCATATAATTGTCGATTAAAATTTCCGAGAGAATCAATAAAGTTTTGTTTTAAAAAATCCGGCGGATTTTCACCAAGGATGGCATCCTTTATTTCCTGATCGGTAATTGATATACCATATTTTTTTATTAACTGTGAAAATACTTTTTGAGTAACAATAGCATCCCAAACCTGGTCTCTTTTCTGATCAATTTGTGTTTCATCAGGGTCCAGACCTGTTTGTCTTTTCTGATTCTCAATTTGTTGATCAACTGCTGTTTGAAATTCCTGGTAAGTTATATCTTCGCCATTTATACTGCCAACATTATTAGTTCTTCCGCCGCCAAGTGCTTCAAGAACGTTTGAATCAGAAATAACCATAAAAAGAACAAACAAACCGCCTACAGTAAGAATAAAGGCTGGAGCCAAACTCCTCATTTTGGCCATCATACCCATAATTATTAAATCTCCGTATTATTTAACTTGAAAAATTAAGCGGGTTAAAATAGATACATCGGGCTAAAAAAACAATTATATTTGATAGTGATAATTCTAACTTAAAGCTGCTTTTCTACTTATTCCCGCTTTAAGAGCATTAAGCGAAGTTATTATTTGACTTTATGAATCATCAAAGGTATTTTTTGCAAGGTATATTTTTAGAAAGAGGTAAAAAATTGTTAAGTAACATAGAATTTCTGTCAAACGTACCAATTTTTTCTGAGTTGGAAGAAGATACACTCGAAAAAATTGCTAAATCCGGAATTATCCAATCATTTAAAAAGAATGCTATCATCTTAAATGAAGAAGATTCAGGATCAGCTTTTTTTGTGATTGCAGAAGGGAAAGTAAAAATTTCCAGATCAAGCAATGATGATAAGGAAGTTATATTAGCTATGCTGAACGAATCAGATTTTTTTGGCGAAATGTCTCTGCTTGATGGTATGACAAGATCAGCAACAGTAACGGCTGTTGAAGATTCAAAAATATTTATTATTCAAAGAGCAGAATTTTTAGATCTTCTATTTAAATATCCTGATGTTTCAGTTGCACTATTAACTGAATTAACAAAAAGACTGAGATCTGCAACTCTTAAAATAAAAGCCTTATCATTAAAAGATGCTGAAGGTAAAGTTGCAACTGTTCTTCTTCAGATTGCTGATGAAGTTGGTAAGATAAGACAAGGTATTGTTGAGATTGATCATCTGCCTTATCAACAGGAACTTGCAAATATGGCAGGTACATCAAGAGAAACAATTTCCAGAACTTTACATTCCTTTGCAAAAAAAGGCTTAGTTGAATTAGATGGTTCAAAATTAAGAATTATTGATTATGAAAAATTTAAAGAGATGTTTCACTGATTTATGAGTGTCCGGGTTGATCTACATATGCATTCAAAATATTCTGATGGACAGCACACACCAGAAGAACTGATTTTAAAAGTTAAAGAAGCTGGGATTGATGTAATCAGTATTACCGATCACGATACTGCTGACGGCATTTTTGAAGCTATAGAAATTGGTAAAAAATACGGCATCGAAGTAATACCGGGTTTAGAAATCAGTTCGGATATCCGGGATCGTGAAGTCCATCTGCTTGCTTATTTTTTTGATCCCGCAAATAAAGAGCTTGAAGAATATCTTAAGTTTTTCAGAGCCGAAAGAATTAAACGTGCAATCAGGATAATAGAAAAACTTAATACTCTTGGGTTAAATCTCACTATCGAAGATGTAATGAGCATTGCAAAAAACTCAGCAGTCGGCAGACCGCATATCGCAAAAGCTATGGTATTAAAAAAACTGGTAAGTAATTATTTTGAAGCATTCAGTAAATTTATCGGTAATGGATGTCCTGCTTACGAAAGAAAAGTTCATGTATCACCCCGAAGCGCTTTTAAAATTATCAGTGATGCAGGTGGTTTATCTTTTATTGCTCATCCCGGTTCTTTGCCGGATGTTATTATGGTAGAGCTTATTGAAACAGGTTTAGATGGGATTGAAGTTATTCATCCTTCACATTTACCACATCAGGTTAAGCATTACAGAGGAATAGTTAATGAGTATTTTCTGCTTGAAAGCGGCGGTTCAGATTTTCATGGCGGAGATAGAAACGATTACGGTAATTTAGGTAAATACTGTGTGCCATACTCCAGAGTTGAAGCAATGCGTAAGCAGATAATAAGAAACTCAGCTTGACAATGCAGGTTCTGTAGTTTTGTTAGCAGACAATTAAGTTTGATGAAATAAAGAAAGAACTAGTCTATATCATTTTCAGAGTAAGATTTTTTCCACTTTTAATAAATCCAAATTATTATATTTTAACAACAGCAATATTTAAAGAGATATAGATATTGATATAACATATACAGCATAAACAAACCCGGAATCAAAAATGAAAAATATCATATCAATTATTGTTTTGTTAATCCTGCTTTCAAATTCTTTTGCACAACAACAGACTAATTGGCATAATTATGCTAATATGGAAAACATTAATAGTATAACAACTGTTGGAAACGGAGTTTGGGCAGCAACAAGCGGTGGAGCATTTTATTACGATTTTACAGAGAACAATTACAAAACTTATAATAAGTCTGAAGGTTTGCTTGGCAGAAATTTAGTGTCTATCGCAATTGATCATAATAATAAAGTATGGTTTGGAAGTGCCAATGGAACAATAGATGTTTATGATCAGCAAAGCAGCAGCTTCAGAACAATCCTTGATATTTTCAACTCTGATAAAACTAATAAATCAATAAATAATATATCCGCACATGGTGATAGTGTTTTCATCTCAACTGATTTCGGAATTTCTGTCATTGATGCAAACAACTATTTCTTTTTTGATACTTACTTCAAGTTTGGATCGTTTACATCAAACATAAAAGTTAACCATACTCTTATTACTGATTTGATTTATGCTGCTACACAGGAAGGCGTTGCAATACAAAAACCCGGTGCACTTAATCTTTCTGCCCCGGAATCCTGGAATGTTTATGATCAAAACAATGGATTGCCGCCCGGTGCTGTTAACAAACTGGTTTTTTATAATGGAAATCTTATTGCAGCTACAAATCTTGGATTATCTATTTTTAATGGAAGCACGTGGCAAACTTATCTTGGACTTACAAGTATCAAAATTCTTGATATGGCTGTTGAAGGTTCAAATTTGTATCTGCTTACACCGGATAAAGTTTTATTATATGATGGCAGCAGTTTAAATGAAATTAAAAGTATAGATCACAATCCAACTCAATTAGCTTATTCAACAACGAATGGTTTAATCATTTCTACTAATGCTGGTATTCAAACAGATTCAGGAATACTCGTACCTAACGGACCGGCAGCAAATCAATTTCCTGATATGATAGTTGACAAGTCAGGTAATTTATGGTCTGCCAGCGGAAAAGATGTTTCAGGAAAAGGTTTATATAAATTTGATGGATTATCCTGGGAAACTTACAATACTTCAAATCATCCTGAACTATACACAGATGCGTACTATTCTGTTTACTGTTCAAGTAATAATACAATTTATGCGGGCAGTTGGGGACAAGGTTTTGTTAAAATAACTTCAGACGGAATAATAAGATATCACGCTGATAATACTCCGATGGTTGGTGTAAACCAAAACAACGATTTTGTTGTTATTCCAGCCTTTGCAGAGGATTCTAAAAATAATTTGTGGATTTTAAATTTAAGACCTGCTGACAAAAGATCACTTTATCTTCTAACTAAAGACAGCCTTTGGTACAGCTTTCAAAATCCAACTGAACAATATGGAGAGTTCAGCGAATTTACAAGTCTTGTTATAGATAATTATGGTACCAAGTGGTATTTGATGACGATTGGCAGTGGTCTTGGTTTATATTACTTTAACGAAAGAGGAACATATAACAACGAATCAGATGATGTTTATGGATTTGTAAGTACTGTAAAAGGTTTAACAAGCAACAGTGTTTTAAGTCTTGCTGTTGACAGACGCGGCGATGTTTGGGTTGGAACAAACCTGGGAGTAAATATAATTACAAATCCGGGTATTGTTTTAAACTCAACCAGTCCTCAATTAAAAATCAGTACATCTTTTTCTGTCAGACAACAAACAATTAATGCAATAGTAGTTGATCCGTTAAATCAAAAATGGCTTGGAACAAATCAGGGCTTAATGCTTTTAAATTCTGACGGAACACAATTACTAACAACACTTAACTCAAAAAACAGTTCTCTTCCATCTGATATAATTACAAGTTTAGCTATTGATGAAAAAACAGGAAGAATGTATGTTGGCACTGATGCAGGTTTAACTTCTTTTGATACTCCATCTGTTCTGCCAGTTGAAAGTTTTAATGGTTTAACTATTTTCCCAAATCCGCTAAAGCTAAATAATGAACCAAAGTTAGTTACTATTGATGGATTGATTAGAAATTCTGATATTAAAATTATTTCTGTTTCCGGTAAACTGATAAGACAATTTTCATCATCCGGAGGACGAACTGCATTTTGGGATGGAAGAGATGATAACGGAAGCCTTGTAAACAGCGGAGTATATATTGTTATAGCTTATGATCAGGAGGGTAATAGTGTTGAAACAGGAAAAATTGCTGTTATCAGAGAGTAGCTGCTTCTGTAATGATTGATCTTGTAAATATCTCTTTACAATTCAACGGTAAATACCTTTTTAAAGATGTCAATTATAAAATCGCATCGGGTGATAAGATTTCACTTGTCGGAGCAAACGGTACCGGTAAATCATCACTTCTTAAAATTATAAATGGTTACCTTCAGCCGGAATCCGGCGAAATTCTAAAACAAAAAAGAATCTCTATCGGATATCTCCCCCAGGAACACATTACTCACTCCGGAAATACTTTACTTGAAGAAGCTTCTTCAGCATTAAGTGATATCATTGAACTTCAGAATAAAGAAAAAGAAATAACAAATGCATTAAAAGCTCAAAACCTTTCAGATGAAGAAAAAATGGATCTCGCTCAGCAGCTTGGTGAAGTACATCATACACTTGAAGATATGGATTCTTATTCTGCACAATCAAAAGTAGAAAAAATTTTATCGGGATTGGGTTTTGAGGAATCAGATTTTAGCCGCTCAACAGATGAATTTTCGGGCGGATGGCAAATGAGGATAGCTCTTGCTAAAATCCTCATTTCACAAAATGATATACTGCTTTTAGATGAACCTACTAATCATCTTGATATTGATTCACTTGAATGGCTGATAGATTTTTTAAAAGCATTTAAAGGCGCTTTACTTATAGTTTCACACGACAAAAATTTTGTTAACAAGGTAACAAACAAAACTCTGGAAATTTTTCTCGGCAGGTTTTTTACATTCAAAGGCGATTATGATGCTTACCTCCGCTACAAAGCTGAACGTGATGAGCTTGCGATTCATCAGTTTGAACAGCAGCAAAAAAAGATAAAAGAAACTGAGAAGTTTATTGAACGCTTCAGATATAAAGCTACTAAAGCACGTCAGGTTCAAAGCAGAATAAAACAGCTAGAGAAAATAGAATTAGTTGAATTGCCTGATTCCGGTTCGGAAGTTAATATCAGATTTCCTGAGCCTCCTCAAAGCGGCAGAACTCCGATGAAACTGAATAATATTTATAAATCATACGGCGTTAAAAAAGTATTTGAAGGAATTGATTTTGAAATTGAACGAAGTGAAAAGATTGCTTTTGTCGGTCCAAATGGTGCAGGTAAATCAACTCTTGCTAAAATAATTGCCGGTATAATTGATTTTAATTCAGGCGAAAGAATTCCCGGACATAATACTATCATTTCATATTATGCGCAGGATGTTGCAGATAACCTTGAGTCAGACCTGGAAATTATCGAGACAGTTGACGGAATTGCAGAAGATAAAACAATCGGACAGTTAAGATCATTGCTTGGTTCATTTCTTTTTTCCAACGATGATGTGTTTAAAAAAGTTGGTATTCTTTCAGGCGGTGAAAAAAGCCGTGTTGCACTTTGCAAAATCCTTCTTACAAAAGCAAATTTTATAATACTTGATGAACCCACAAACCATCTAGATTATAATTCAAAACTTATATTACAAAAAGCGTTAATCGATTTTAAAGGAACTCTGATTTTAGTTTCACACGATATAGATTTTTTAAGACCAATTGTTACAAAGGTAATTGATATCCGGAAAGGAAATCTTAAAACCTACTATGATGGTATAGATTATTTCTTAGAAAAAAGAGAATTCTCAACTCTTGAAAGAGATGACATTAATAAAACTATTAAAGATAAAAATGAATTGCCTGTTACCAATCGTAAAGAGCAGAAAAGACTTGAAGCTGAACTCCGTCAGCAAAAACATAAGGCAACAAAAGATATTGTAAAAGAAATTTCGAAGCTGGAAGATTTAATCAATACTTACGAAACTGAAATTAAAGAATTATAGAAAATATAAGCTGACCCGGTAATCTATGCAAACGGAGATAAAGCTAAAGAAACAACAAAAAGTTTTAATGATGCAAAATCCAAACTTGAACTTTCTTAGAAAAAATTGGAATAACTAAATAA
>JAVEUY010000153.1:0-6697 GCA_034005315.1 Ignavibacteriaceae bacterium
ATTTTGCATTTCAGATACTTGATGAAAATGGAAAAGCATTGAGTAAAAGCGGTCTTTCTAACAGAAGCGGCGGAAACATACAAATCGATATGCCGGCAAATAAAGAAACTGCGGATTATACACTTGAAATAATCCCTGCATTTACTAATAAAGAATTATCTGCAAATCTTAGTGTCAATGAAGTTACTTATCTTCCTGCACCACAAACAGTAAGTGTAAAACATAATGGAAGAAACATACTGACACTTTATCCAAACAGTATAAAATATATTGATGTTGATTTCTATAAACCGGAACTGATAATTCCTGCAGATGCAGAAGGTTATGGCAAAATTTATTTTAAATCGCCTACAACTGAAAAAACTGAGTATGAATTACCAATTAACTTTAAATTCTAATAGAGGAGAATAAAATGAGCGAAGACCACGGCGGACAAGTAAAAGGACTTCCGGAAAATGCTTACAAAGAGCTTAGTCCGGGTGAGGTTTACAAACCATTAATGCCTGCTGATTCAGTTCCGCAGGAAATAACACCCTATTCTGTTATAATGGGATTGCTTATGGCAGTTCTGTTTTCTGCGGCTGCAGCTTATCTCGGATTAAAAATCGGGCAGGTGTTTGAAGCTGCAATACCAATTGCAATTATTGCTGTCGGCGTTTCAACCCTGATGAAGAAAAAAGGCTCTCTCGGACAAAATGTGATTATTCAATCTATAGGGCAAAACTCGGGATTGATAGTTGCCGGAGCAATTTTTACAATTCCCGCGCTCTATATCTTAAATCTTCAGGCGCATTTTTATCAGATATTTCTTGCTTCTGCATTTGGCGGAATTTTAGGAATACTTTTCCTGATTCCGTTCAGGAAATATTTTGTTGCAGAAATGCATGGAAAATTTCCATTTCCCGAAGCAACAGCAACTACAGAAATATTAGTTGCAGGGGAAAAAGGCGGTAAGCAAGCTCTTGTTCTTGTAGTAAGCGGTTTGATTGGCGGAATTTATGATTTTATAATCGCTACATTCGGTTGGTGGAGTGAAGTATTTACAACAAGAGTTTTTGGATTTGGTGAAATGCTTGCTGATAAATTCAAACTTGTATTCAGATTAAATGTTGGTGCTGCTGTAATGGGTCTTGGTTATATAGTGGGATTAAAATACGCTGCGATAATTGCTGCCGGTTCATTTGTTTCGTGGTATTTATTAATACCTGTTATTTCATATATCGGCGGCGGATTAACCGAAACGTTCGGAACAGGTGCAACAAAATTAATTTCTGCTATGAGTGCCGAAGAAATTTTCAGGCAATATGTAAGACACGTTGGTATTGGCGGAATTGCAATGGCTGGTATTATCGGCATTATCCGTTCATCTAAAATAATCCGTGATGCAATTTCACTTGGCTTCAAAGAAATTTTTCACAAAAAAGACGGTGCAAATCAAACAGTAAGAACGCAGGTAGATCTTTCTATGAAGATAATTGTAGCCGGATTAATTCTTACTGCCGGTTTACTTTTTATTTTCTTTCACTTTGGTGTTGTTAATAATTTAGGCTGGGCATTAACCGGATTATTAATCGTTCTTATTATTTCATTTCTGTTTACAACTGTTGCAGCAAACGCAATTGCAATTGTTGGAACAAACCCTGTTAGCGGAATGACTTTGATGACATTGATACTTTCATCAATTATACTTACTTCGGTCGGATTAAAAGGTGAATCAGGAATGGTTGCTGCTTTGATTATCGGCGGTGTTGTTTGTACCGCACTTTCAATGGCGGGCGGATTTATAACCGATTTAAAAATCGGCTACTGGCTTGGTTCAACTCCGCTGAAACAGGAACAATGGAAATTCCTGGGCGTTTTAGTCTCAGCATTAACAGTTGGATTTGTTATTATGATTTTGAATGAAACCTATGGATTTGTCGGTGAAGGCTCACTTGTTGCACCGCAGGCAAATGCAATGGCAGCAGTAATACAGCCGCTTATGGATCAGCAGCCTGCACCTTGGACGCTTTATATTGTTGGAGCAATTTTAGCATTGGTGCTTACAATGATCAAAGTACCAGCGCTAGCTTTTGCACTTGGTATGTACATTCCGTTGGAATTAAACACTCCGTTATTAGTCGGCGGTTTAATTGCACATTATGTTTCCACACGCAGCAAAGATGAAAAAGTAAACAATGCAAGAAGAGAACGCGGAACATTAATAGCATCAGGATTTATTGCCGGCGGTGCATTGATGGGTGTTGTAAGTGCAATTTTAAGATGGCAGGGATTTAACTGGGTTAATCCTGAATGGGCAGAATCTCACTCAGCAGAGCTGCTTGGTTTAATTGTGTTTGCAGTAATTTGTGTTTATATGATATGGGATTCTTTAAGAGGAAAAGCAGAAGCGTAGAAAGTAGTTTATTGGCTGTCATAATTTTTATGGCAGCCATATTTTTTCAATATTATATGGATAATCCGACAGTGAAACAAACAACATTCATTACTGTTCTGATTTTTATTTTAACTATTTCTGTTCTTCCGCAAAACAATTTTAAAATTATTAACAGTCAAAACTTTGAGGTGGATAAGTGCGGCTTTCCGGTTGATGAAGCTTTTCAGAAACAAAACTTTTCTCCCGAATATATGGGATACACTTATGACAGCTTATTAGTTGATCTCGATAAGTGGCGTTTAAGTGAATATGTAAAAATTGATTCGATTGGTTTAAGTGTGCAGGGCAGACCGTTGTGGCAGCTTACCGTTTCAGGCAATCCGAACAATGTATCAGACAAAAGAACAATACATATCCATGCAAGAACTCATCCCCAGGAAACGGAAGGATTTTATGTTACAAGAGAGATGATTAAAATACTTATATCAGAATCTGATGTTGCACAAATTGCCCGGAGTAATTGTGTGTTTTATATTATTCCAATGTATAATCCCGATGGAGTTGTGCTGGGACTACCGCGTAGAAATGCAAATGATATAGACCTTGAAAGTAACTGGAATACTTTTCCGCATCAGCCGGAAGTTGCAGCTTTAAAAGCAAGATTTATACAATTAATGGCTTCTGAACATCCAATTGAAGTAATGCTTAATATGCACTCATCTTCTGATTGTAAAAGATATTTTGTTTATCATCATGAAAACGGAACATCACCCGCTTTTGCAGTTCTGGAACAGAATTTTATAAACGGAGTCAGAGCTTATTATCCTAATGGTATTGAACCATTTACTTTTTTTGTAAGCTGGACAGGCGGAACCGCGCTTCAATATCCTGAAAGCTGGTTCTGGATAAACCATGGCGAAAATGTTATGGCTCTTACTTATGAAGATATGTATCAATGTTCACTGACCGGGAATTTTGATATTACAGCAAATGCAATCTTAAGAGGAACACTTGATTACATGAATATACCAACTGATGTAGATGATAATGAAATAATCAATCCCTATAATTTTGCTTTGTTACAGAATTATCCCAATCCATTTAATCCATCAACAAGAATCCGTTATTCAGTTCCAACCTCACCTTTAAATCCCTCTCCTTACCAAGTAGAGGGACATAGGGAGAGGTTTATTACATTAAAAGTATATGATATACTGGGCAATGAGATTGCAACTTTAGTGGATGACTATAAACCGGCAGGCGAATATGAAGTTGAATTTGAGGCTTCCAACAACAGAAGTTTGTCATCGGGTATCTATTTCTACCAACTGAAAGCCGGAAACTTTGTCGAAACAAAAAAGATGGTTATACTTCGATAAGATAATTTATTATTATATATGAAAAATTCTATTCTGATTATTTACTTCATTCTGTTTTCAGTAACAGCAAATTCACAGACTCTTCCGATTCCTCCTCGTCCTTCTAACGCTCTTTCCGGTTCTGAATTTATAAATGTAATCTGGAGTTTACCAAGAGAGCAAAGAGAAGAACATATTTATTCGCAGGTCATTAGCGGAAATATTCCTGATTTCATGAGACAGTTACAATCGGTAACAGCAAATTCAAATATTGGTGGTAATAATCATACAGCAACTTACTTTGCAATACCGGAATATCTTGCAGTTGGTTCAGATTCTGATTACTTCTTAGCACCAATGACTCCGCTGCTTGCTCAGAGGATTTGTAATGCTTTAGAGTGCACCCTTCCGACAAAAAAAATGGTTGATCAAATTTATTCAACTGCACCTTGTAAACTGAGACCTCAGCCGATTCCGCCAACCGGACAAATGACTACTGTTCCTGTTTTTGCACAGCATAATGATTCAGTAAAATCAATAAGGTTTCCTGTCATTCCGCAACATCCACTTGGAACATTGGTAGGTGGTACAAAGAAGGATGTAATAATCTCAAACTATATATATCAAAACTTAAAACCTAATGTGCCGAGACCTGTTGTAATTTACGGCTGGCATCAGTTAAATGGTTCACCGATTCAACCGGTTTACAACGGACACGATGAAACTTACGCTGATTACAGTCATGGCATTCGTTTGGTACTTGATTCAGTTATTGTTGACGGAACTCCAAAAACTTTTACTCAGCTTTTAGCCGATCCTGTTTTATGTGTTTTGGTTAGCGATGAAGGAACAATATTAAAACCATATTATACACTGTCTGGTTTAACACCGCCTTCTCCGAAAACTTTCGGAGTATTCTGGAATAGTCCAACAAGTCTCAAATTATTGGTTACGCCTTTTACAGGAACTACATACAAAGCCTTTTACGGCAGCGACGGACTGACTTTTAATGATTCGACTTCAGAATTTACAAGTGAAATAATAATTGACGGCTTGACAGAAAACTCGTTATTTTTCTTTCGCCTCAGAGCACAAACTTCGCAAGGCTATTCACTTCCTTCTGAAGTTTTAGCCGCTGTTACTTCAGTTTCTGCTTCGCAAGTTTTAATTGTTAATGGATTTGACCGCGGGTCTTCAGGAAATACTTACAACTTTATCCGTCAGCATGGAATAGCTTTTAATAAAAATGATTATTCCTTTTCGTCGGCAACAAACGATGCAGTAATTGAAGGAATGGTTTCCCTGCAGGACTATGTGATTGCAGATTATATACTTGGAGATGAAAGCACAGCAGATGAAACTTTTAACTCAACAGAACAGGAATTTGTAAAAGCATTTCTGAGAAACGGCGGAATGCTGTTTGTCTCAGGTGCCGAAATTGCATGGGACCTGGATAACAAAGGCTCTTCTTCAGATAAAGATTTTATTAATAATTTTCTCAAGGCAAAGTATGTTAATGATGCTCCAAACGGACAGTCCGGAGTTTATTATCAGGCTGAACCAATAAGCGGAAGTATTTTTGATGGAATTGGAGATATAAATTTTGATAACGGTTCTCAAGGTACAATTAATGTCAGTTATCCTGATGTGATAAATGGTGTTAACGGAGGAATAAACTGTCTGAGATACTCAAACGTATCTAACCAAACTGCAGCAGTAAACTATGCGGGAATTTTCCCCGCCGGAATTGTTCCCGGCAAAGTGGTTTTTGTTGGTTTCCCTTTCGAAACAATCTATCCCGAATCAAAACGTAATTTATTTTTAAGTAAGGTAATTGATTTTTTTGAATCTCCTGTCGGAATAATTGATGAAGAAGAAAATATGCCAAACTCTTTTCAGCTATTTCAGAATTATCCTAATCCGTTCAACCCGAATACAACATTGTCATTTGCTATCGCACAACCATCGTATGTAACTCTTAAAGTTTTTGATGTACTCGGAAAAGAAGCTGCAACATTAGTAAATGAATATAAAAGCGCAGGAACTTATAAGATTAATTTTCAGTCCACAACAGGAGAACATAAATTAACAAGCGGAGTGTATTTTTATCAATTACAGGCAGGCGATTTTACACAAACCAGAAAAATGATTTTGCTTCAGTAACAAGGATGGATTTTATTTAAAAATAAAATTGACTTATATTTTTAATTCTTACTCTCGCTCTTAATCTTAATCTTGCTTATTTTTCCCACAATAATTTCATAATTACAATGCTCAAATCATTAGAAATAAAAGACTACGCATTAATCGATCATACCGAAATTGAGTTTGGTAAAGGTCTTAATATAATCACTGGTGAAACCGGTGCAGGCAAATCAATTTTGATTGATGCAATGAGTCTGCTGCTTGGTGAGAGAGCTTCTGTTGAAGTTGTCAGAAAAGGTGCGCAAAAAGCTTTTGTCGAGGGCTTCTTTGATGTTGAGTCAAATAAAAAAGTCAGAGTTTTATTAGAAGAAAATGAAATTGAATTTCAGCCTGATTTAATTATCCGGCGAGAGATTTCATTAAAAGGATCTAACAGGTGTTTTATAAATGATTCACCTGTTGCATTAACACTTATTAAACAGCTTGGTGATCTGCTTGTTGATCTTCACGGGCAGCACGAACATCAGTCATTACTCCGGGTAGAAAGTCATATTGATTTCCTTGATGAGTCTGCAGGAAATTCCGGATTGATTGAAGAGTATCAGGTTTTGTATGTTGAGTTAAAAAGAAAAATAAAAGAACTAAAAGAATTGAAGTCAAAAGAAGAATCAATTAAAGAAAAGAAGGAAAACTATGCCTTTAAAATTAAAGAGATTGATTCTGTATCTCCTTCTATCGGCGAAGATGAAGTAATTATAAATGAACTTAACATTCTTGAAAACTCAGAAAAGCTGTTAGAGTTTACTGAAGAAATTTA
>JAVEUY010000154.1:0-6686 GCA_034005315.1 Ignavibacteriaceae bacterium
ATATAATCCAAATTAAAAGAATACAATTCATTAAAGACAAAACTTATGCCGCTGTTAAATCTTTGCGGAATCTTCATTTTTGTACGCCCTGCAGAAATAGTGTCCACCAAATAGAGCGATGTTGAAGTAAAAAGAGTATCAGTATCCAGGTTCACTAACATATTGTATGAAAAACCAAATCTTAAATCATTTAAAAATGAAATTGATAAATCATTTGCCAAATTTGGTGAAACTAATCCAAATGAACCGCCAAATCCGGTAGATCTTCGCATACTTTCGTATTTAGTATTAATCAGAGTTTCACTTTGATTAAAATCTATGTTAGAAATGTAATCAATATTACCAAAATAATAATCAAGTGAAGCACCTGCTGAAAAGTTTAAAGGTAAAAAAACGGATGAACCTATAAATAACTTAGATAAGCCGCCTCTACCTTCATACTCAACAGAATATTCCGGAATTTCATTTTGCGATGTATAATTTTCTTTTGCCTTATAACTAACACGTGAATATGGAACAAGTCCGGTGACAACTCCTATACCTAAATCACGATCAACAGGAAAACCAAAAGTAAATCCCTTAAAATCAGTTTCACTGTTATATACTGAATGATTTGCATCAGATACTAAAACTCCTTTGTAACCAAAACCAAATTCTATTCTTGTTTTAGTCATAGCAGTCCATACTGCCGGATTTGCTATTAATAAATGTTCAGGGTCTAAAAGAGCTGTACCTAAATCTCCTATAGAAATTAGCTTTGGCGAATAACTATAGTCGAAATCACCAATTCCGTATCTGGAATAAACAGAGGAATTTTGTGCAAAAAAAACTTCTGACAGAAAAATTAATATAACGGAGGCTGATAACAGAATTCTCATTGATGTTTACCTCCTTTAGAATATATTATTTCCAGACGCGGTCTATCAGCAATATTAGCGGCATTGCTTCCTTTAACAGTGAAAATCTCTAACCCCCAAAATTCCTGAGTTGATTTAACTAATATTCCCTGATTATCTACATTATTGTTAAATGCCCGGATAATATTTGTTATATCTCCCGAAAAAGTATTTCCGGTTCTCGTTAGCTTATAGGCATAATTCCTGTTTAAACTATCTTTAGTTGAATCAGCAATAAGAAAAACACTTAATGAGTTTTCAAAATCACTGCCATATTCAGATTGCAGCGTATCAATAGTTAAAGTCAACTTTGCAGAATTAATAGCAATATCTTTAGGAAGAGCTGTTAAATCAAAATTAAGCTGAACTTCGGAAGCAAGGCTTGATTGTATAGCAAGATTTTCAGGTCCAACATCAGGCACTGAACCAATTATCGCACTAACATCTAAAGTAATATATCCTATCAGGGTATCTATATAAGCACCGGGTTTCTGAACAACAACTCTTAATATGGGAACATCAACATCACTTACATTATATGCTGTAAATCCAAATACTTTCTGTGTGTTATCTGTGGGTGAAAGCAAAATACCATAATTATCAGCCAATGTAGTATCAGCATAATTTTTAAGCCATAATGCTGCCAGGTCATTACTTAGATGAAATGTATATGTTGTATCATTTAATGATGTTCTGTCAGAACTTAAATCGATATTATCAACAGAAAGAGAAGCAAAATCATCTGAAGTAAATGTTGAAGAGCTCCAAAATTCATTAACCTTAAATACACCATAATCAAAATTCCCGCTTGTATTTCCAAATGAATAATCTTTAGTTAATGTAACGTATGAATCAATAACATTTATAGTTTGATTTTCAATTTCGGTAACTATTGAATCAGGTAAAAGAAAAGCAAATTTTAATAAAATATGAGAAGTTACATTCTCAGTTTTTCCTAACAGAACATGTGATGCACTACCTAGCACATATACTTTTTTAAAATCGAAAGAGTTTTGTTGAAATGAATCAACCGATGAATCAAATTTTAATACTTCAACTCCATCTTGAGTTAGAAAATTAATTCCTAAATCAGTTGGAGAATCATTACAGTGAGATAATAAAATGCCAGTGAAAATTAAGGCTAGAAAATGAAATATTCTTTTATATATCAATTAAGCTCCGGTGTAATCATTAATTATATGTTTATGCGCTTCAGTAAAATTATCGGCTACAAAACTTGGAAAATTATTGTCATTTTGCAAGATAGAAAAGCTTAGATTACCTTTTCCGGTTCTGACAAGAATTGACTTTAAACCAGCAGTTTTAGCAGCAAGAATATCAACTTCTGAATCACCAATAAGATATGATTTTGATAAATCAATATTAAATTTATTTACAGCTTCGGTAATCATACCAATATCCGGTTTTCTGCATTTGCATTGTTCTGTATTGTTAAAATCCGGATGATGAGGGCAATAAAAAAAGGCATCAATTTGTGCATTAAATTCTTTTAACTTTTCATTAATAGCATCATTTACCTGTTCAACCTGTTCTTTAGTAATTAAACCTCTTGCAATTCCTGACTGATTTGATATTACAATTAATTTGAAATGATAAATATTTTTAAGCACTGCCAAACTTTCACCGACACCCGGAAATAATTCAACTTTTTCAGCATCGCCGATATAACCGGTGTCAATGTTGATTGTACCGTCCCGATCTAAAAAAACAGCTTTATTTAACATTAACTAATCGGAAGAAATCATAGTCTTGTAAAGTTCGATGTACTGCTTTGCTGAAACATCCCAGCTAAAATCCATCTTCATTCCATTACGCATTATCTTTTGCCATGCTTTCTTATCTGAAAATACTTTAACTGCCCGTTTTATTTCCTTAAACATTTCAGCGGAATCATATTTTTTAAAAACAAATCCGGTACCTTCTTCTGTTTTTTCGTTATACTTTATTACTGTATCAGCTAATCCACCGGTTTCACGCACAATCGGAACTGTGCCATAAGCAAGGCTGTACATCTGATTTAATCCACAAGGTTCATATTTAGAAGGCATTAAAAATATATCTGCACCAGCTTCAATTAAATGTGCAAGTTCATCATTAAATCCAAGATATACAGCAAATTTATCAGAATGCTTCATTGCCATTTTCTCAAAGAAAGAATGATATTTGGAATCTCCTGTTCCAAGAACAATTAACTGAATATTTAATTTCATTAAATCGGGAAAAGCTTTTTGTAAAAGATCAATACCTTTTGAATTATACAAACGTGAAATTAAACTAATTATCGGTACATCCTCTTTAAATTTTAATCCAAATCTATCAGCAAGTTCTTTTTTATTATCAAGTTTTGCTTCGATATTTTTACCTGAAAACTTAACGGGGATTAATTTATCTTTTTCCGGATTCCACACATTTTTATCAATTCCATTTACTATACCAAATAATGAATCTTTTCGTTTTGACAAAACATCTTTAAGTCCTTCGCCGTATTCTTCTTTTGTTCTTATTTCATTAGCATAAGTTCTGCTTACGGTATTAATTACATCAGCAAACATAAGTCCGCTTTTCATAAAATTTATTTTGCCATTATGCAATATACCTTTAGAAGCACTCTCTAATTCTTTCGGAAGACCGGTTTTCTGAAAAGTTGTAACAGGAAATTCTCCCTGATAAGCTAAGTTATGAATAGTAAAAAGAGTTTTAAACTTGTCAAAACTTTCCTGGTCTTTATAAATAGTTTTAAGGTAAGCAGGAATTAATCCACACTGCCAGTCATTAAGATGTATTACATCAGGTATCCAGCCAAGTTTAATAATTAATTCCATAACAGCACGACTTAAAAGAATAAATCTTTCATCATTATCCGGATAATCTTTCCCGGTTTTTAAATCCAAATAAAGACTATTACGGCTGCCGAAATACTCGTGGTTATCCAGAAAGTATATTTGTACTCTTACTCTGGGCCCAGGTAAAAAACAGGATTTTAAAGAGAATATAACATCTTTCTCCCCTATCTTAACCTGCAAATCTTTTAGTCTAACGATTTCGTGAATTTTAAATTTTCTTTCATCAACTGCACCATATTTTGGAACAACAATTCTTACTTCGTGCCCCAACTCTGAAAGCATCTGAGGTAATGCTGAGGAAACATCAGCTAATCCGCCTGTTTTTACAAATGGAACAACTTCTGATGTTACAAACAATATTTTAAGTTTTTTTGCAGCCATTTTTTACATCTTTAATTATTTGACTTACAAAAATACTAAAAAACGTAAGTTTCTCAAAGATTTACCGCATTCAATTATTAATAGAAGTTATTTATAAGAGTTATCCTGATTTCCCGGATGATAAATGTATTATTTTTACTATGATAAACTCAAACAGATTATTGAACCTTAGTTTTATTTGGAATTTAATTCTTTGTATAAAAAGATTATATTTGATTAAAATTATTGAGAAAATTTAAATGTTAAAATCAAGAGTTATCTATTCTTCGGTTTTAGTTCTTTATTTCGTATTGATATCCTGCTCTGCTTCAACCGGAAGCCGTTATGAAAATGAGAAAAACCAGGTTAACAATAGTAAAGATCAGGGCAATACTAAAAAAGATAAAGAGCAGTTAGTTGAAGATTTTGATATATCACCTTATAAAACCAAAATTATTATTCCTGAAAAGACAAAAACTAAACCAGGTTCTGATGAAGTCTGGTTTACGTATAAACAAAACTCAAATGATAACAGGAAGAAAACGATAGTAGGCAGTGGTGATGGATACAGAGTTTTGATTTTAATTACAGATAATCTTGATGATGCTAATGAAGTAAGATCAGAAGTATATTTTAATAATAAATCTGAAGAAATCTATATTGATTTTGAACCTCCCTTTTATAAAGTAAAGATTGGTGATTTTGAATCTGAACGAAATGCTAATGAATTAAGATTCAAGTTAAATCAGCAAGGTTATATTGAAGCAAAAGTAATCAAAGATAAGATTAACAAGTTTGAATAATGAGAAAACTGTTAACTAATTTTGCACAGATAATTACCTGCGATACAAAAGGTATTAACTATAAACGAGGTAACAATCTTTCCGAGATTAACATTCTTGAAAATCATTCATTATTTATCGAAGATGGAATAATAAAAGATATAATACCGGATTCTTCTATAAATCATATCAACGCTGATCTAAAACTGAATTTCAACGGAAAAATTATTCTGCCCGGTTTAATAGATTGTCACACACACACGGTATTTGCCGGTTCAAGAGCAAATGAATTTAAAGAAAAAATAGCTGGAGTTCATTATGAAGAAATTGCAAAACGCGGCGGCGGAATTCTTACTACAGTAAATGCAGTTAGAAATTCATCACTGCCTGATTTAATCGAACTGATTAAACCAAGAGTTAAAGAATTTATTGCCCAAGGTGTTACCACGCTTGAAATTAAAAGCGGTTATGGATTGGATTTTGAAAATGAAATTAAATTACTTCATGCTATTAAAGTTCTTGATGAAATATTTCCGATAGAAATTGTACCGACTTTTTTGGGTGCTCATACTTTTCCGGCTGAATTTGAATTGGATCATAAAGGATATGTTGATCTGATTACTGATAAGATGATTCCGCATATAGCCAAAAATAATCTTGCAGAATTTTGTGATGGATTTTGTGAAGCAACAGCATTTACTTCTGAAGAAATAGATACGATTTTTACTGCTGCTGCTAAATCCGGATTAAAGTTAAAGCTGCACACAGAACAATTTAATAATGTAGGCGGTCTGGATATAGCTCTTAAACATAATGCGGTAAGTGTTGATCATCTGGAAGTAATTGCTGAACAGGATTTAAATAAATTTGAGAATTCCGAAACTGTTGCAGTTTTGTTACCCGGTGTTTCACTGTTTCTTGATTACAGCTTTGCACCTGCAAGAAAGTTAATTGAGAATAATGCAATTATCGCTTTAGCAACAGATTATAATCCCGGATCATCTCATATTTTAAATCTGCATTTAATTATGAGTCTTGCTTCTATTAAAATGAAAATGAAAATGGAAGAAGTAATTAACGCAGTTACTATTAATGCAGCAAAAGCACTAAATCGTGAAAAGACAACCGGCAGTATTGAACCCGGTAAGAAAGCTGACCTAGCAGTATATGATGCTGAAGATTATACTGAAATTATATATAACACTGCTAGAAATTTAGTTACACACACAATAAAAGACGGCGAAATAATTTTTCAAAAATAATTAATCAGCTAAAACATTTTTTCTAAAATTCTATATTATAATCATTAACACTCCATCGCGGTCTTAAATTTAAAGTATCAGTGATAACTTTAAACTCTTCAGAAAACTTAAACGGATCAGGATAACCTTTAGAAAACGTTCCGCTGCTGTCTTTATCGGAATACACCCACAAAGTATAAATACCGGGATTAATTCTTTCAAAAGAGTAAACAGATGTATTATCAGGTATTGCAGTAAAAACAATTTTCTCGTCTTTTAAGCTTTGTAAAATTATTTTAACATTTTCTTTCTGAGTATCAATTCTGCCTGAAAGACCTGTAAACTCAACACCGGTTATTGTTGAAAACTTTAATGTAAAAACAGAATCTTCTTTATTTCCTGCTGCATCATAAAATCCTGAAAGATTAATCTTGATTATATAATCAGTATCTGCTTTAAGATCTTTTTCAGGTTTGATTTTCAAAATTGCATTTTCAACAAAAGAGTAACTAAAAAGTAAATTTTTTTTCAGTGTATCAGAAA
>JAVEUY010000155.1:0-6684 GCA_034005315.1 Ignavibacteriaceae bacterium
GATAAATTACATAGTGGTAGTAAACAAAATTGAGTTTGGGGTAAATCCGGTTTTATTAAAAGAATTAAAAGAACTAAGGCTTACACATTTTGAAGTTTCATGTAAAGAAAAAGCCGGACTTGATGAGCTTAAAAGAAGAATTATAAGAATGCTGCCTTCGGATAGCAGTAAATCTATTGTAAATGATATTATTTCTGCGCGTGATGTTATCGTTATGGCTGTACCAAATGATAATACTTTACCTAAAAATAAACTTGTCTTTTCTCAGGTTAATATAATCCGCGAAGCACTTGATGAACATGCTGTGGTAGTTATATGCAGAGAAAAAGAACTGTTTAAAACAATTAATAATCTTAAGTTATATCCGGATCTTATAATTGTTGATAGTCCCTTTTTCAAAAAGATTATTCCGGATATACCTGATAAAATTAAGTTTACAACATTTTCGATTCTTCTGTCCAGGCACAAAGGCGATCTGTCTCTGTTTGTAAAAGGATTAAAGAAATTAAATGAACTACAAAACGGAGATAAGATTTTATTTGCAGAAGCCTGTCCGCATCACATTCTTGACGACACTCAGGATACAATTAAAATCCCGAAGTGGTTAAAAGCTTATACTAAAAAAGAATTGATAATTGATATTGTGCAAAGCTATCATTTACCGGATAATTTATCTGAGTATAAACTTATTGTTCATTGCGGCGGATGCTTACTTACACACAGATCAATGCAGACAAGAATTAATCAGGCAAGATTAATGGACGTTTCTGTTGTCAATTACGGAGTGATAAATTCTTTTATTGATGGCGCCATTCCCCGTGGACTTTTACCTTTTCCTGAAGCAGCCGCTGAGTGGGGAAAGGCATAAAGGAAGCATTTATTATTGCGAAGTTAAACTCCTCTTCTTTGTTTATTATAAGCTGAAACAAGGCAATATATTATCCCTCCAAAATAGTAATACAATCAGGATTGAGACCTATTCCATTTTTCAATAAGTATCTTCTCAAAAGCAAGAAAAGATAATTGCTAATTGTTATTTATTGATTTGAAAATCCTGCTTAAAAACATCTTTTATTAAAAAAAATCTGGCATTTACTATGCACAATTGCTATGACTAAACGAAATACTTAAGGAAAAAAAATGCATAACAAAATATTCGAAACTTATCAACCGAATGACAGAAGCTCCTTAATACCGCTTCTTCAGGACGTTCAAAACATTTATGGCTATTTACCCGAAAATGCTTTAAGAGATATTTCTGATTTTGTAAAAGTTCCGTTAAGCCGTGTTTACGGTGTTGCAACTTTTTATAATCAGTTCAGACTAACCCCGCTTGGTGAAAACATTATTCGTGTTTGCCGCGGAACAGCCTGCCACGTTAAAAACTCTGCTAACATACTATTTGCTTTGGAAACAGAACTTGGTATCACAGCAGGGCAGACAACACGGGATAAAAAATTTACTCTTGAAGTTGTTAACTGTATCGGAGCTTGCTCAATAGCACCGGTTATATTAGTTAACGATGATTATCACGGTAGAATAACTGTAAAAGATATTCCGAAAATTTTAAAAAAATACCAGACAGTTAAAAAAACTGAGACTGCTGAGGTAAAACAATGAAAGATTTTAATCAACTCTGCTGCGAAAAATGCTGGCATACAATAGAAAAACCATGTGAACATTTTATTCAGTGCTGTACCGAAGGTCCTCTTTGTCATCACGATGAAAAATGTAAACATGAAATCAGCTCACTGCGCAAAAGACTTAAATACGAAGAGCACGACCATCCGATAATAATGATCGGAATGGGAACCTGCGGACTTGCTTCAGGTGCTGCAAAAGTAAAAGAAGCAATTGAAGCAGAACTAAAAAAATTAAACATCGAAGCAACGATTGAAGGAACAGGCTGTATTGGTTACTGTGCCGTTGAACCGATTGTTGATATTAAGCTCCCGGGTAAAGACAGAATATCTTACCGGGAAATTACTGTTAAAGATGTACCAAGATTTATAAAAACCACCCTGGTTGATAAAGAAGTGTATAAAGAAAAAATTCTCGGCAGCCACGGAAAATCAAACGGTATAATCAGTTTAAAAGAAGTTCCGTTCTTTGAACATCAGCATAAAATTGTGCTTGCAAACTGCGGTGTTGTAAATCCTGAATCGATTGATTCTTATCTGGCAAACGGCGGATTTAAAGCCTTTGATAAGGTTTTAAGATTGATGAAGCGGGAAGAAGTGATTAAAGAAGTTCTGGACTCCGGATTAAGAGGAAGAGGCGGCGGCGGTTTTCCTACAGGAAAGAAATGGGAGCTGGCACTCAAACAAAAATCAGAACAAAAATATCTGGTTTGCAATGCAGATGAAGGTGACCCGGGCGCTTTTATGGATAGATCACTTCTTGAAAGCGATCCTTACAGAGTAATTGAAGGAATGGCAATTGCTGCTTATGCAATCGGCGCAAGTGCTGCATATATTTATTGCAGGGCAGAATATCCGCTTGCTATTGAGAGGCTTCAAAATTCAATTAGAAAATGCGAAGAGTACGGAATATTAGGTGATAATATTATTAACACAGGTTTTTCACTCTATATTAAAATTAAAAAAGGTGCAGGAGCTTTTGTTTGCGGCGAAGAAACTGCACTCATTGGTTCTATTGAAGGTAAACGCGGAATGCCGAAACCTCGTCCGCCATATCCAAGTATTTCAGGATTATTCGGTAAACCGACAGTTATAAATAATGTTGAAACTTATGCTAATGTTCCGCCGATAATTACAATGGGCGCTCAAAAATTTGCATCAACCGGAACTGCAAAATCAAAAGGGACAAAAGTATTTGCATTAAGCGGTAACGTTAAGAACACTGGGTTAGTTGAAGTTCCGATGGGTACAACATTAAGGGATATTGTTTTCAAAATAGGCGGCGGTATTCCTGATAAAAAAGAGTTCAAGGCAGTTCAAATCGGCGGTCCTTCAGGCGGATGTTTACCTGAAAGTGTAATTGATACTCCGGTTGAATATGAATCGCTTAAAGAAGTTGGTGCAATGATGGGTTCCGGCGGTTTTGTTGTTATGGATGAAGAAACCTGTATAGTAGATGTTGCAAAATTCTTTTTAACATTTATTCAACAGGAAAGCTGCGGTAAATGCGTTCCTTGCCGCGAAGGAACAAAGCGGATGTTAGAAATAATTGAACGAATACCAAAACGATATGGAACAGATGGAAATAAGCTAGATCAACTGCAAAGATTTAAAGGAATGATCCACTTACAAAGATTAGCTGATGTTATTAAAGATACTTCACTTTGCGGATTAGGACAATCAGCACCAAATCCTGTTTTATCGGGATTAAGATATTTCCGGCACGAATATGAAGAACATTTATATGATAGAAAATGTTCGGCTGGAGTTTGTAAAGAACTGCTGACATTTACAATTGATAATGAGCTTTGCACCGGCTGCGGAATATGTATTAGAAAATGTTCGTCTGATGCAATAGTTGGTGAAAAAGGTCAGGCACATTATATCTTGGATGAAAAATGTATTAAGTGCGGTATGTGTTATGAAACTTGTCGCTTCAATGCGATAAATATTAATTAGCAAAAGAATGTTTTACATTCAAAGTTAAAAAACTGTACAATTGGAAAGATAAAATCATGAATATTAATTATATGAGTTTTTTATTAATCCTCTTCTCTGATATAATTTTTTTACATGCAAACAATATTGGCGAAAGATGTTATGATAAAAGTTTTAATAATATATGTGTATTAAATAATGATGAAAATAATCCGATTGATACAGTTGAAAATAAAACTTGTGTGGGATTGTCAGGGTTTACATTTAATTCAGATAAAACAGGTTTCGTGCGTGGTTTGAGTGGAAAAATGAAATACCGTTTTAATGATTTAGATTTACTTACCGGTATAATCAGAGTAGGCGCGGGTTTTAGTGGATATGGTGCTGTTGAACCTACTGGCAATGAAGATGAACTAATTAAAACATATTATGAGATATCAATTTTATATTGCCGCAAATTAAATGATGTATTGTCCGGTTTATATTTTGGAGGAGGGATGGGAACAATCATCGGACAAAAAGAAGATGAAAGCAAGTATTTTGTTTTATGTTTGCCTTTAACAATAGGCACTGAAATTAAGCTTACGAAGTGGTTAAATATTGACCTAGGGATTAACAGTCAGATTAATGTCGTCTCAATTCTTTGGGGCTTTGATTTATGCTTATTATTTGAATTATAGATGGTTTTTATTTAAAAAATACTTTTTAAGAAGAGAAAAAGATGAAAAAACTAACAGTTATAATTTTTGTAATTACAGTTTTTCGAGTATCTGCACACGATCAGAATAATTATCATATTCATCAACATATTGTTAGAGAGGCTTTTAGGCTTTTATTGTTATCGTATCCTGAGTTGCAAAATACTGATCTATCTACATATATAGGAATTGATGAAACCAATAGTAATAGTATGTATAAATCTTGGGGGGACGGAACAGTAGTCTCGGGGAGTTGGATAGAAGACGAATATGATATAGTTTATCATTATGGGATCTGGAGTGCTCCTGAATTTAATCAAACTCTAACACCTGAGCTTGTTCAACTTTTTTTATCTCCTGAAACAATAAGACAAGTTTTTGTTTCCATAACACATTTTTGGGATGCAGATGGTGGACTAGATAAATCAACATTTTTAAGTGATTATGCTTCAGGAATTTATTGGTCTTACTCCTGTGAAAATGCTATGCAAAAAATGCTTAAATATTTTAATGGGAATTTTCAAAACAGGTGTTTAAGTAAAAATAAAATGATGTGGAACCAGTGCAGTTATGTTACTACTGCGACAGACTTTTCGATGAAGAATATTATTGATCTTTATAAACAATATGGAACAATTCAAATACAGGCAACTCAACACTTAGGATTAAATGGATGGGAGACTAACAATTGTCCAAATTTATTTTTACAGAAAAAGTGGATTTTTGAAATATTAGGAAGAATGTGTCACCTATTGGCAGATATGTCAGTTCCTGCACATGTGCATTGTAACTCGCATGCAGGTACTAGTGGAATGTATTACGATGTATATGAGAAAAATGTTCAGAATTATCATTTATGGACCGCAAATGAAATATATGCCCAAGGGAAAACTTACTTAAATTCATATCAAGGATGGGATTCTCCTTTAGTTTATTTAATGTATTATTTAAACCAAATCACTGACCACTATGCATCTGGTAAAACTAATGGTGATGATAATTATGATACAAATTGTCCTGGACTTGCTGAAATTTTTCCAACTTTGGGTTTGCCTACTTCAAAAACACAAATCAACCAGAGTAATTTATCATCTATGCACGATGTTCTCTTTCCTTTAGCAATTCGTGCAACAGCAGGATTATTATATTGGTTTGCAATGGAAACAAGTATTTTATCAAATACCACAATCTTGAATAGTTTTGGAGGAGGTAAGATTTTAGCTAATGGTATAAATTATCTTTCTGAGTATCACATCCCAGCAAATAGTAATGGATCTTATTTTTATTGGTAGAATGGGCGGAATGATTTTATCACCTGAAGATATTCTTCATAAGCTGGAATCAGTACATGAATCACATAACGCAGTTAATACATAGGAATTAAAAGGACATTTTTATGCGAACTTTTATCTTAATTTTTTTATTGGCTATTATAATTAATAATGTATTGGCACAAAGTAATGATAATGATTCATCGGATAATTCAATGAAACACACAAATATCTATGTTGGATATAATAAAAACGATAACGATCCTAATTTGATTTTACCTTCAGCTTACTTTATAAATTTCTCTTATAAAATTATAAACTTTTATAGTTCAATTGAAAGTCAAACAACACAAATAGGATTAGCAAATGAATTCGGATTTAATAATCTATCGATCTATTACGATATAAGTCCCGAATTTCGAGTTATAAGAAAATTCTATCTTGATCCCCATCTTGGACTTTCATTAGTCTTAACAAATTATGGTGTGGGTTTCCTACCCTATGCAGGATTAAAATTTGGTGTAGTTCTTTATAATATTGATAACATAGATATACAGTTTGAAATGGGAATAAACACAATACTTACGGACACAAAAATCTTAAATAGATATTTCAAATTAGGAGTCAGTTTTGATTTCTTTAATAATTAAAATATAATATTGGAAGGGCATCAAATGAAAAAAATATCTATTTGCTGTACAGTTATTATAATTAACTTTATTTGCAATGCTCAATCATTTAATCTCAATTTTGATGAGGACGAAATAACAACCCAAAATGATGTCTCAGTATTTAATAAATCAGAAGCGGTAAAAAATAATTTTCATATAGGTTTAGAAGTCGGATTACATTCAGGTAGTTTAGATAACACCACCCTTAATTTTGATCAAGACGTTTATTATGAAATCTATACGAAATTTAATTTATCGAATGAAGTCTTTTTTCTTGTATCACTAAATTATTGGAACGCACAAATAGAAAAAAAGAATTTGACATCTACGGATTTAATTGAAAGTAAAGCATTAAGAGTAGAAGTAGATTTTTCTTTATTTAAAATATATAAAGCATCGTTTTTACTTGGACCATCAATATCTATTGGAGATAATACAGAATCAACAAATGCTGTTTGTTCTTTTG
>JAVEUY010000156.1:0-6634 GCA_034005315.1 Ignavibacteriaceae bacterium
AATTATTTAAAATAATGAAATCGCATCAGAGTATTTATTGGATTTATAATACTGAATAGCTTTAACAAAATCCCGGTTATTATCTACTGAGATATTCTGCGGAAATGAAGAGAATGTAAATAAGATAAAAAATAATATCGCTTTTCTCATTTTTAATAAATCTTTACTTAATTTTTTTTAAGAATAAGGTTTTAGCAATCCGAAAAAAACTTTATCTAACATAATATAAATAAGTGCAAATACCTATGAACTAAGCTCAATTGCCTTTGAAAAATGCATTTCAGATTTTTCAAAATCTTCCAAAGCATAAAAAATCTTACCGGCAAATTCCTGAACACCTGCATCATTAGAGTTTGTTTTTAATGCATTCTGAATTGCCGTAAGTGCATGATTATACATTTTAAGGCTGTAATAAATTTTTGCAGAAGTAAGATTTAACTCCCACAAATCTGAATAAACAAATTGTGCTTTAGTTACAAAGTCCAAAGCCTTGTCATAGTTTTTAAGTTCGTATTCAATTTTTGCAAGATAAAGATGTGCTTTAAGTTTTAATTCGTCATTATCATTACTTTCAAGATAATCATTAAAATACTCTCTGCTTAGTTCATATTCATTTATCATCATGTATGAATATGCAATAAGATACAAAACATAAGAGCTGCTTTGTTTAATATTATCAAGCACCTGTATAGCTTCAAACCATTTTGAATTTCGTAATAAAAACTGACCAAAATAAAGTGAGATATCATTGTTTTCAGGAGATGCGGAATGTAATTGATCTAATAAACTAATTGCTGAATCAACAAATCCCATATTCTCATATAATTCTGCTAATAAATAATACACTTCTTCAGAATCATTCAGGTTTATAAGCTGTTTATAAATCTGAATAGCGTGCAGATTTTTACCTTCAGAAACAAATGTTGAAGCAAGCTTTATCTTATATTTTATTTTTTCTTCTTTCATTTATTCCCATTCAATAGTTGCAGGCGGTTTAGAGCTTATATCATAAACTACTCTGTTAATACCGCGTACTTTATTAATTATCTTATTGGAAACATCAGAAAGAAAATCGTGATTAAAGTTATACCAATCGGCTGTCATTCCATCAACAGAAGTAACAGCACGCAATGCAAGCACATATTCATAAGTTCTTGCATCACCCATAACACCTACTGACTGAACCGGCAGTAAAACAGCAAAAGCCTGCCAGATATCATTATAAATTCCTGCATCGATAATTGATTTTATAAATATTTCATCAGCTTCTCTAAGCATATTTAGTTTTTCTTTATCAACAGCGCCAAGCACTCTTACTGCTAATCCGGGACCCGGGAAAGGATGTCTTTGTATAAATTCTTCGGGTATGTTAAGTTCACGTCCTGCATTTCTAACTTCATCTTTAAACAATGTTCTGAACGGTTCAATCAATTTCAGATTCATTTTTTCGGGCAAGCCGCCAACATTATGATGAGATTTAATAGTAACAGAAGAGCCTTTAACCGGAACTGATTCAATAACATCAGGGTAAAGTGTTCCTTGAACCAGATATTCAACGCCCTTTATTTTTTTAGCTTCCTGTTCAAATATTTCTATAAAAGTATTACCGATGATTTTTCTTTTCTGTTCAGGATCAGAAATATTTTCTAATCTTTTAAGAAAAACTTCTGATGAATCAATATGGATATGATTAAGATTTAATTTTTTGTCAAACACTTCACGAATTTTCTGACTTTCATTTTTCCTCATCAATCCTGTATCAATATGAATGCAGGTGAGATTTTCACCAATTGCTTTTTTAACAAGCACTGCTGCAACAGTTGAATCAACACCGCCGCTGAGAGCGCAGATTACTTTTGACTTATTGGCTTTTTCTCTTATTTCTGTTATGGTACTATCAATAAAATTATGCGGAGTCCATTCCCCTTTACAATTGCAGATATCAAATAAAAAATTATTTATTATTTTTTTACCTTCTATAGTATGGATAACTTCCGGGTGGAACTGAACGCCATAAATTTTTCGCTCTTCATCTGATATTGCAGCAATCGGAGCGTGATCAGATTTTGCAATAGTATTGAATCCATCAGGCAAATCTGTTATAAAATCACCATGGCTCATCCAAACCTGTGAAGATGAATTAATTCCATTAAACAACGGAGATGCTGAGATAATATTTAACGATGCGCGCCCATATTCTCGGTCTTTTGCAGGTTCAACCTTACCGCCAGATTTTTTAGCTAATATCTGAAATCCGTAACATATCCCAAGTATTGGAATTTTAATCTTCAGAATTTCATCATCAATATCGGGTGAATCCTGATCGTAAACACTCATAGGACCGCCGGAAAGAATTATACCTGCCGGATTGAATTGTAATACTTCCTTAAAAGAGATTTTATGAGAATGGACTTCGGAATATACATTAGCTTCTCTGACACGCCTTGTAATCAGTTGAGTAAATTGTGAGCCAAAATCAATGATCAGAATTTTTTCTTTTAATAACATAAGTTGCTTTAAAAATAAAACAAAATCCGGTTACCCGAATTTTGTTTATAAAATTTTCAAAAGAGTAAGATTATTGACCGATTAGAGATTGATATGCTGCAGCATCTAAAAGATCATTTAGTTCTGAAGTATCACTTATCTCAATCTTAATCATCCAGCCTTTTCCGTAAGGATCAGAGTTCACATCTTCAGGAGAATCTTTGAGCGCTTCATTAATTTCAACTACTTTTCCTGAAAACGGAGCAAAGATATCGCTTACAGTTTTAACAGCTTCTATTGTTCCGATCGAATCACCTTTTTTTACTCCATTTATTGCAGGATCAATATCAACAAAAACAACATCACCTAATTCGCCCTGAGCATAATCGGTAACGCCAAGTGTTCCTGTATTTCCCTCAATAAGAACCCATTCGTGTTCTTTTGTGTATTTAAGATTATTTGGAATATTCATTATATAGCCTTTAAATTTTTCTGAGTAATGCGTTATTTATTTGTATTAAACTTATCTAAAAATCCGGTATCAAAATTTCCATTGATAAATCTTGGGTCATCAAGAACTTTAAGATGAAAAGGTATTGTAGTTTTAATACCTTCAATTACAAATTCTTCTAAAGCCCTTTTCCCTCTTGCAAGTGCTCTTTCCCTGTTTTTTCCCCAAACAATTAATTTTGCTACTAAAGAATCATAATGCGGTGGTATAGTATAAGATTGATAAATATGAGAATCAACTCTCACTCCGAATCCACCCGGCAAATTAAGTGAAGTTATTTTACCCGGAGAAGGTCTGAAATTATTTTCAGGGTCTTCTGCATTTATTCTGAACTCTATACTATGACCATAAGGCGGTATTGGCATAGTATCAATTTTATTTCCGGCAGCAACCAATATCTGTTGTCTGACCAGATCAACGTTACAAACAGTTTCAGTAACAGGGTGTTCTACCTGTATCCTTGTATTCATTTCCATAAAATAGAAATTCTTATGTTTATCAAGCAGGAACTCAATCGTACCGGCACCAAGATAATTAACGGTTTTTGCTCCGCGGATAGCAGCCTCGCCCATCTTTTGTCTTAGTTGTTCTTCAAGAGCAGGTGAAGGAGACTCTTCAATTAGTTTCTGATGCCGTCTTTGAATAGAGCAATCTCTTTCGCCGTAATGATGAACATTACCATAACTATCGCCCATTACCTGAATTTCTACATGGCGGGGATTTTCAATATACTTTTCAATATATACATCCGGATTTCCGAAAGCTGCTTCGGCTTCAGTACTGGCAGTCTGAAAAGCTTTTTCAAATTCTTTCTCTTCCCAAACTATCCTCATACCTTTTCCACCGCCGCCTGCGGAAGCTTTTATAATTACAGGGAAACCTATTTCGCGTGAAATACCTATTGCTTCTGAAAGTTCGCTGACAACTCCGTCACTTCCCGGAACAACGGGAACATCATTTTTTTTCATTGTATCTTTGGCAAAGGATTTATCTCCCATCGCTCTGATCATTTCGGGAGTAGGACCAATAAAAGTAATTTTTGACTCTGCACATATTTCAGAAAAATCTGCATTCTCAGCAAGGAATCCATAACCGGGATGAATTGCATCAGCACCGGTAATCTGAGCAGCAGAAATTATAGAGGGAATTTTAAGATAGCTTTCCTTGCCAAGTGCAGGTCCTATGCAAACAGCTTCATCTGCAAATGTAACATGTAAAGAATCGCGGTCTGCTTCCGAATAAACTGCTACGGTTCTTATTCCAAGTTCCTTACAAGTACGGATTATTCTTAAGGCAATTTCGCCACGATTAGCAATAAGGATTTTATTAAACACAGCTTCTCGTATTTAATGATTAGCTTTTCTCAATTAAGAATAAAGGCTGACTATATTCAACCGGTTTACCGTTATCTACCAGAATTTTTACAATCTTACCACTAACATCGCTTTCAATTTCATTCATCAGTTTCATAGCTTCAACAATACACAGAACAGTACCTGCAGATACAACATCCCCTACCTGTACATAAGCATCCGCATCGGGAGCAGGTGCTCTGTAAAAGGTTCCAACTATCGGAGATTTAATTTCATGAAGATGTGAAGTTTCTTCAGCAGACTTCTTTTCTTCGGATTTTATAACCGGCATAATATTCTGTTGATTAACCGGAGAAACCGGAGAAGCAGAAGGTATTGTAACTGCTTGTGTTACACGCACTTTTTTGGCAAGTTTAACACGAATACCATTTTCTTCAACTTCAAGATCAGTTACCTGACTGGCTTCCAATATCCTGATAAGTTTTTTTATAAGATTTAGATCCATTTTATTTCCTCTGTTTAGGATTTAACTCTTTCAACATACTCGCCGGTACGTATATCTATTTTAATTACATCATCTACATCAATGAATAACGGGACATTAACTGTTGCACCGGTTTCCATCTTTGCAGGTTTAAAAGTATTAGTTGCTGTATTACCGCGAAACCCCGGTTCAGTTTCATTAACCTTAAGATAAGCAAATATCGGCGGTTCAACAGTTATTATTTCATTGCCATCGAATAGTATTTCAATTTCTTCACTGCCTTTTAAATAATCGACAGAATCACCGAAAAAAGAGACCGGAACATTAATTTGTTCATAAGTTTCATTATCCATTAGTACCAGGAAACCAACTTCGCTGTAAAGATATTGAAATTTTTTTCTTTCTACTCTTATAATCTCTATTGATTCACCGCTTCTGAAAGTATTATCCAGAACCTTTCCGGTTTTAAGATTTTTTAATGTACTTCTTACAAAGGCGCCCCCTTTGCCCGGTTTCACATGTTGAAACCCAACTATTATGTAAGGATCATTTTTAAAGCGGATTATTAGTCCATTTCTGAAATCTGAGGTATCAGCCATAAGTTTTTAATAAATTGTTAAAATTGTTTGAAAAAATAGAGATAGATGTTTCTAATGTCAAGAAATACTTTTTAACGATTTTTAATAAAAAACCGTGAAAAACTTCACGGTTTTGATATGAAATGATTGAAAATCCGGCTAATTCAACTGAGACAGGTATCTATCTACCTGTGAAGCTACCATTGAAGTTTTATACTCGTCTTTAATTGTTTCAAATAAAGTCTTAGCCTGATCCTGATTACCTGCCTCAAAATAATTAACTGCTGCAAGGTAAATGTAATCAGCATTGCGAACATCTTTTTTAATTACTCTGGAAGCATTGAGATACAAATCAGCAGCTTTTTTATAATCATTTTTTAAAGAATAATAAGAAGCCTGTCCCGCAAGTGAGGCAGCAATAAAGATATCAATATCACCGCTATAATCATCATAGTACTTAAATGCATCTTCTACTTTGCCAAGATTAGAGTAACAATTTGCAAGATATATCTTAGCTGTTTCACCATTTTCTGTACTGCCATATTCGGACACAATATCTTTTAAACCAAGTACTTTTGTATCTTTTTTACCCTCTATTGCTCCAAGATAATCGCCAGTATCATACATTTCCATAACCCTTGATAAATTATATCCAGCCTCTTCATTTCTATCGCTGCGATAATTCACATATAATATTACAGCTATTACAACAACCGCGGCAACACCAAGATACATCATTATCCTGTTTTTATTCTCTTCAAAGAAATTTTGCGATTTATAATAAAATTCAACAAGCTTATCTTCTTTGATCTGTTTTCTTGAAAGCTTTTTTTGTTTGGTTAACATTCCTTTTTTCCTGTTCTGATTATAAAAAACTGGCGCAAATTTAACACTAAATATTGTAATCTTCCAAAGATTAATTATCCCGAAATCTATATCCCTTAATTATTTAGAAGTACGCCCGGCAGGATTTTCCCATAGGGATGGCTATGCCAGAACCTGCAACCTTTATGTTGAATAATGAACTTTGCCCAATGACTACTGATCATTGACCATTTATCATTGAGCATTTAACATTACAAAGATCGTACGCCCGGCAGGATTTTCCCATAGGGATGGCTATGCCAGAACCTGCAACCTTTATGTTGAATAATGAACTTTGCCCAATGACTACTGACCATTGACCATTTATCATTGAGCATTTAAAATTACAAAGATCGTACGACCGGCAGGATTTTCCCATAGGGATGGCTATGCCAGA